>NZ_JBRRCR010000003.1:0-106255 GCF_056759115.1 Stenotrophomonas sp. STEN087
GGTGGGCGCCCCCCCCCCCACCCCCCCCCCCGGGGGCCTGGCCCCCCCCGGGGGAACGGGGGTACGCCGGCCCCGGGCCCGCCACACCCGCTGCCCGGCCCCCGCGCCCCCCCCGGACGGCCGGGCCGCTGGCCGGCAAAGCACTCAGAACCGGTAACCCACCTCGGCACCAAACATGCGCGGATGGTCCACCGGGCCGTAGTAGTTGCCATCACGACCAAAGGCCAGATTGTCGAAGATCAAACCGTTGATGCGCCGCTTGTCGGTCAGGTTCTGCACGAACAGCCGGGTGCTCCACGGCCCCGTCTCATATCCCACCTGCAACCCCAGCACCGCTACCGTGGGCTGGAACGCACGGTTGCGCTCGTCCAGCGCACTGGAACCGGTGAACTGCGATTCCACCCGCGCGTACAGTCCCGAATCGAACTGGTAGCGCGCGGCCAGGTAGCCGGTGTAATGCGGGGTCAACTTGACCCGCTTGCCCGCAAGGTTCTGCTCCGCGCTGACCCACAGTTTGATGTACTTCGCATCAACGTAGCCGACGTTGGCCATCAGGCTCAGCCCCGGCAGCACGTCGAAAACACCTTCCAGCTCGGCACCGCGCGAGCGGATCGAGGCATCCGACCCCACGTAGTCCGAAGAGATCGGCCGGCCATCGGCATCGGTGGCGACCTGGATCTCCTGCCAGTTGTCCGAGGTGATGTGGAACAGCGCGCCGCCGATGTGTCCACGACCGCCGGCCAGGTTCATTTTGAAGCCCAGTTCGTGGCTCCACATGCGCTCGGACTCGTAACGCAGCACCTTGTCATTGACCACATCACTCTGCGCGGCCGCGAGGTTGAAGCCACCCGGAATGTAGCCCTTGGCCGAGGCCGCGTAGAAGGACAGGTCATCGCTGGCGTCGTAGCGCAGCGACACGCGCGGCAGCGTGGCCGAGAACGTGTGCGCCAGCGCGGCGTCGCGGTACAGCACCAGGCCACCGGCGCCGAGGTCCAGCGCACCGGCGCGCTGCTCGGTGGAACGTCGCGCCTGCTCGTGGCGCAGACCGACGCTGGCGGTCAGCTTCGGCAGCGCCGGCAAGGTGTAGCTGGCGGTGGCGAACACGCTGTAGTCCTCGCCCTTGGAGGTCTGCCGCGGCGCAAGGTTGTAGCTGTCCAGGCCGCGCGTGGCCGGCCCGACGAACGTACCGAGGATGGAATCCTTGCCGGTGCGGTAGGTCGCCACGCCTGCCATCCAGGTCAGCGCCTGGTCGCTGGGTGAGCTGAAGCGCGCCTCGCCCGTCCATTCGTTCTTCTTGTCGTAGATGCGGCCGGCCAGTGCAGCGCTGGCGGTCATGTCGAAATCGTAACCGGCCGACATCACCTCCTCGCCACGGTAAGAGGTGGCCACATCCAGCGTGCCCACCTGCAGCTGCCATTGCGCGCTCAGGCCTGCGACGGTTTCATCCTTCTCGGTGCGCTTGGGCGCGTCGTTGATGTAGGTGAAGTCGCCGGCCTGGCGACCGCCGTTGAGCGTGCTGCCGTAGGTGCGGTTGTACAGGCCGGTATCCAGCGGCAGGTACTCGTACTCGAACATGCCCGGCGCGCGCGTGCGCAGGTGGTAGGCCAGCGCGTTGACCTGCACGTAGTCGCTGGGGCGCCAGCGCAGCTTGCCCTGCAGGTAGCCTTCGTCCACCTTGCCGCGCGCACCGGACGGCGTCAGGTTCTTCAGGTAGGCATCCTCCTGCGAACCCATGAAGGCGACCGAGCCGGTCAGCGCGCCGCCCTTGTCCAGGGGGCCGGACAGGAAGCCATCCAGCGCGGTGCCGCCGCCGTTGCCGAACCAGGTGTGGCGCAGGTTCACTTCGCCTTCGGTGGCATCGGACGGGCCGCGCGTGCGCACCAGCACCAGGCCCGATTCACTGTTGGCGCCGTACAGCGTTCCCTGCGGGCCGCGCAGCACCTCGACCGATTCGACCTGGTTGAGCACGGCGTTACTGAGTTCGCGGAACGGGATGCCATCGATGTAGACCGAAGCGCGGTTGACCAGGAAGGGGTTGGACTCGATGCCGCGGATGGAGATGAACATGTTGCTGAGCTGACCCATCACGTTGAACTTGACGTTGGGTGCCAGCTTGTCCAGGTCACGGAACTCGGTGACGCCGGCCTGCTGCAGCGCTTCGCGGTCAAGCACGGTGACCGACAGATCGCTCTTCAGGTAGGGCGTATCCCGCTTGGAGCCGGTGACCATCACACCGTCCAGTGTGGTGGCGGCATCCTTCTGCTGGGCATGCACGGGCAGGACGGGAACGAGCAGGGACGCCGCGACCAGCGCAGCGGACGATACGGGGGATTTCAAGGGAGACCTCTCGGGGGACGGACAGGTGCCTGGCAGGACGGCTGGCACACATTGTTATGATGTAACACCTGCCGGTAGCCGCCACTCCATTCCGTGCGCCGCCGCTCCATTCCCGGAACCGTCATGCCCGCCCTTGCCACCCAGCTGCAGCACGAAACCGGCCAACCCGCGCTTGGCACCCATGCCAGCGACGATGGCGGCATCGTGCTGCTGCGACACTGCTTTGAGGCCAGCGAGGGTGAGATGGGCCACCCCGATCAACTGCGGCTGGGCCTGGCGCTGGCCGGTGGCGGCGCGCTGCATCAGCGCACGGCGCTGGGCCGGCTGCAGGCATGCTGGCGGCCGGGCCAGTTCACCCTGGTGCTGCCCGGTGATGCCGGCTGCTACGCCAGCCCGGCGGTGGACCTGCTGGGCATCGCCATTGATACCCGCCTGCATCCGCAGGCCGCGCAGTTGCTGGCGCCGCTGGCCACCCGGCTGCACGAGGACCCGGTGATCGCGTCGGTCCTGCAGGCGCTGTGGGCGAGCGCCCAGGCCGACGCCTGCCTGCCCGGCTTCCTGCAGCACGGCAGCGCGGTGCTGCTGCACCGGCTCGGCCAGCTGGCAGGACGGGCGCCAGCCCCGCCGCTGGCGTCAGCGCCGTTGCCGGCGCGCCGGCTGCGGCAGCTGGAGGACTACATCGATGCCCACCGCGCCAATGCATTGGATGTTGCGGCATTGGCGGCGGCCGTGGGAATGGAGGCCTCGGCCTTCGGCCGCGCCCTGCGCGCGGCCACCGGCCAATCACCGTATGTGTTCCTCACCCGGCGACGCATGCACTGGGCTGCCAGCGTGCTGCTGCAGGGCCGCGCGGTGACCGAGGTGGCGCTTGCAGCGGGCTATGCCAATCCCAGCAAGTTCAGCGCCGCGTTCCGGCGGGTGATGGGGTGTGCGCCAAGTCTGTGGGGCCGCGGGTCCCGGTAGTCGTCCACCTTGGTGGACGTTCCTAACCTGCCAACCAAGGTTGGCATCTACCAGATCTGGGCAAAGTGACAACCAACGTTGGCATCTACCCGGCGTCGGGGGCCAACCCCTGCGCGTCGCGTTCGCGCAGCAGGTCGGCGAACGCCTTCAACGCAGGCGGCAGATGGCGGTGGCCCGGGAAATACAGATACAGCCCCGGGAACGGCGGGCACCAGGCATCGAGCACCGGCACCAGGGCGCCGCTGTCCAGGTCTTCGCGGATATGCCATTCGGACAGGAACGCCAGGCCGACACCGGCCAGCGCTGCCGCGCGCGCCGCCTGCAGTTCGCCCACCACCAGCCGCGGCGGCGGATCGACCTGCAGCACCTGGCCGCGGTGTTCCAGTTCCCAGCGGTACAGGCCACCGTGCGAGAGTCGCATGCGGATCGCCCCGTGCCCGCCCAGCGCATCGGGCGTGGCCGGCGTGCCGTGCTCGGCCAGATAGGCCGGCGAGCCGACCACGCGCATCCGCTGCTGCCGGTACAGCGGCAGCGCCACCATGTCCTGCGGCAGCTGCTCATGCAGGCGCACGCCGGCATCGAAACCATCGGCAACGATGTCCACCAGGCGCGCCTCGGCGGACAGCTCCAGCCGCACCTGCGGGTAGCGCTGCACGAAGGCCGCCACCAGCCCGGACAGCATGCGCGTGCTTTCCGGCGGCACGCTGATGCGCAGCGTGCCACTGGGGTGCAGTGCATCACCATGCAGCTCCTCCGCCGCGGCCTGGATCTCGGCCACGGCAGGGCCGATCCGCGCGACGTAGCGGGCGCCGGCCTCGGTCAGGGCCACGCTGCGTGTGGTGCGGTGGAACAGCCGCGCCTGCAGTCGCGCCTCCAGGCTGGCCACCGCATGGCTCAGCGCCGAGGTCGACATACCCAGCTCGCGAGCGGCCGCACGGAAGCTGCCACGCCGGGCCACGGCGAGGACCGCATCGAGTCCAACCAAACCGGAACGGTGCACGGCATGCCTCCAATAGTCCCGAAAAAAGGGACACCCCATCCACGATAGACCGGATTCCCTGCACGGTCGAGCCGGGCCAGACTTTGCCCACACATCTCCGCTCCGAAAGGAACCGCTCATGCAACGCATCGAACAGCACTACATCAACGGCACCTTTGTGGCCTCGCACGGCCAGCACACCGCCGACCTGCACAACCCCGCCACCGAGGAGGTCATCGGCACAGTCCGCCTCGGTGACGCCGTGGACGCCGAACGCGCGATCGCCGCTGCCAAGGCCGCCCTCCCCGCACAGGCCGCCCGCAGCGTGGCTGAGCGCCTGGCGATGCTCGGCCGCTTCCGCGATGCGATGGCCGAGCGCCAGGATGCCCTGCATGCCGCGGTACTGGCCGAGTACGGTGCGCCCGCGGCGCGTTCGCGCTGGATGGTCGAACACCCGGTGCAGGTCATCGACGATGCGATGTGCGTACTGGCCGACTTCCCGTTCCAGCGCAGCGTCGGTCAGGCGCAGGTGCATCTGCTGCCGGTGGGCGTGGCCGGTCTGGTCACGCCCTGGAACAGCAATGCCTCCTTCATCTGCGGCAAGCTGGCCACCGCCCTGGCTGCCGGCTGCACGGCGGTGGTCAAGCCCAGCGAGATGTCCGCGCTGCAGACCCAGGTGGTGATGGAGGCCCTGCATGCGGCGCAGCTGCCGGCCGGCGTGGCCAACATCGTCAACGGTCTGGGCCAGGAGGTCGGCGCGGCGCTCAGTGCCTCGCCGGATGTCGCCAAGATGTCCTTTACCGGCTCGACCGCCACCGGCCGCGCGATCCTGCGCGCGGGGGCGGAGACCTTCAAGCGTGTCACCCTGGAACTGGGCGGCAAGTCGCCCACACTGATCCTCGCCGATGCCGATGCGCAGACGGCGGCGGCGCTGGCCGTGCAGGCCGGCTTCATCAACAGTGGCCAGGCCTGCGTCGCCGGCACCCGCATCCTGGTACCGGAATCACGCCGGGCGGAGTTCGAGCGTGCCTTGGCGGCGGCGGTACAGGCCGTGCGCAGCGGCGACCCGAATGATGCCGCGACCACGGTCGGGCCGATGGTCAGCGAACGGCAGTGGCAGCGCGTACAGGGCTATATCCGCGCCGGCCTCGAGGAAGGCGCGCAGCTGCTGGCCGGTGGCGAAGGTCGCCCCGAGGGCCTGTCGCGCGGCTGGTACGTGCGCCCCACCCTGTTCACCGGCGTGCGCAACGACATGACGATTGCCCGTGAGGAGATCTTCGGGCCGGTGCTGTGCGTGATCGCCTACCGCGATGAAGCCGAGGCGGTGGCGATCGCCAATGACACGCCGTATGGCTTGAGTGCGCTGGTGATCGGCGCGGATGAAGCCCATGCGACGGCGGTGGCGCGGCAGATCCAGTCCGGCCGCGTGCTGGTGAACACGCTGCGGCACGAGCCGCTGGCCCCGTTCGGCGGCATGAAGCAGTCAGGCATTGGCCGCGAGAGCGGCGCGTGGGGCATGGAAGCATTCCTGGAAGCGCAGACCTTGGTGGTGGGGTGATGGCCGCCCACCGGTAGCGCCGGGCCATGCCCGGCGGATGTGGCGAGTGCCAACCAAGGTTGGCACCTACCGGTTCGCGGCGCGGCGGCTGTGCAGCCAGTAATACAGCGTCGGCAGCACCAACAGGGTCAGCAGCATCGCCGACAGCAGGCCGCCGATCACCACCACCGCCAGCGGCTTCTGCGTCTCGGCGCCAATCGCGTGCGAGGTGGCCATCGGCAGCAACCCGAACATCGCCAGCAACGCCGTCATCAGCACGGTGCGCAGGCGCTGCAGCGAGCCCTGCACCACCGACTGCAGCAGGTCCATGCCCTGCTCGCGCAGCTGGGCAAACCGGCTGAGCATGACTACGCCGTTCAATACCGCCTGCCCGAACAACGCGATGAAGCCGATCGCCGCCGACACCGACAACGGAATGCCGGTCAACCACAGGGCGAGGATGCCGCCAATCATCGCCAGCGGCACGTTGGCCAGGATCAGCGCTGCACTGCTGATGTCCTTGAACGCATCGAACAGCAGCACGAAGATGATCAGCACCGACAGCGGGATCACCCAGCCCAGCCGCTTCATCGCACGCTGCTGGTTCTCGAACTCACCCGACCACTCCAGGCGGTAGCCCTCGGGCAGCTTCACGCTGGCATCCACCCGCGCACGCATGTCGGCCACCACGCTGCCCATGTCACGGCCGGCGATGAAGATGCTCACCGCCTTCACCCGCTGCGCGTTCTCGCGCGAGATGTTGATCGCACCGCTGGCCATCTGGAAATCGGCCACGTCGGACAGGGTCACGGTATGCCCGTCGCCGATGCCCACCGGCACCATGCGCAGGCGCTGCAGGTCACGGTCGGCATCGTCCAGGCGCAGGGTGATCGGGAACTTGCGGTCGCCCTCCCACAGCTCGCCCACTTCGCGGCCGCCCAGCGCCGTTTCGATCACCTCGTCGATGTCGCGCACGTTCAGGCCGTAGCGCGCCGCGCGGTCACGATCGATCTGCACCTGCAACTGCGGCAGCGAACCATCGCGGTCGATGAAGGCGCTCTCCACGCCGTCCACGCCGCGCACCTGGCCGAGGATGGCCTGGGCTTCCCGGTTCAGTACATCCAGGTCGGCACCGCTGACCTTGATTACGACCTGGCCCTTGATCTGCGAGATGCTCTCCAGGATGTTGTCGCGCACCGGCTGCGAGATCGAGAACTCCGGTCCCGGAATCCTCTGCTCCAAAGTGCGCTGCAGATCGGCGATCAGCTGCCGCTTGTCCACGCCCTTCGGCCATTCCTTCTCCCGCTTCAACGCCACCAGCGCCTCGATCTGGTTCGCGCCCTTGGCATCGGAGCCGTCCTCGGGACGGCCCAGCTTGGCCACCACCGTGGAGACCTGCGGGTAGGTGTTCACCAGTTCGCGGATGCGCCGCGACTGCTGCTGCGCCTCGGCGAGGCTGGTGCTGGGGTCGAGCGTGGCGGTCAGCCAGATCGAGCCCTCATCCAGCTCCGGCAGGAACTCCGAACCCAAGCGCGTGCCCAGCGCCAGCGTACCGACCAGCAGCGCGACGGCGGTCAACACCACCGCCCGCGGGCGGGCCAACGCACGCTCCAGCACCGGCTGGTACCAGCCGGTCAGGCGGTCCATCAGCGGGTTCTCACCGCGCATGCGGTCGCGTCGCAGCCACCAGTAGCAGAACAGCGGCACCACGGTCAGCGCCAGGATCAGCGCGCCGATCAGGGCCGAGGTCACCGAATAGGCCATCGGCGCGAACATCCGGCCTTCCTGCCGCTGCAGGGTGAAGATCGGAATATGTGCGGCGATGATGATCAGCATCGAGAAGAAGGTCGGCCGCCCGACTTCCGAGGCTGCGGAAAGCACGGTGGAGAACCGTGTCTTGCGGTCTGCCGTGGGCGGCAGCGCCGACAAGCGCGAGACGATGTGCTCGGTGACGATCACGGCACCGTCGATGATGATGCCGAAATCCATCGCCCCCAGCGACAGCAGGTTGGCCGGCACGCCCCACAGGTGCAGGCCGAGGAACGTCGACAGCAGGGCCAGCGGCATCATCGCCGCCACGATCAGCGCGGCGCGGGCGTTGTAGAGGAACAGCCACAGCACCAGGAACACCAGCACCGCACCTTCCAGCAGGTTGCGGAACACCGTCTTCAGCGTGGTTGAGACCAGCCAGGAGCGGTCGTAGAACGGCTCGATGCTGACGCCTGCCGGCAGCTGGTTGGCTTCGATCTCGGCCACGCGCGCATGCAGGGCGTCGAGCACATCGGACGGATTCTCGCCCTTGCGCATCAGCACCATGCCGAACACCGCATCATCGTTGTCATCCTGACCGACCAGGCCCTGCCGCGGCAGACCGGTATCGGCGATGCTGGCCAGATCGCGCACCAGCACCGGCGTACCGCCCTTCTGCGCGACCACCACGCTGCCGATGTCGGCCGGCAAACGCATCAGGCCGACGCCACGGATCAGGAACTGCTGCTGGCCACGCTCCACATAGCCACCACCGGCATTGGAGCTGCCCTTCTCCAGCGCTTCTGAGAACTCGCCGAGGCTGATGCCGCGATCACGCAGCTTGTCCAGGTCCGGCTTGACCTGGAACGTACGCGCATAGCCGCCGAAACTGATCACGTCGGCCACGCCAGGCACGGTGCGCAGGCCACGTTCCATCACCCACTCCTGCACGGTGCGCAGCTCGGTGGGGCTCATGTGCGGGGCCTTCAGCACGTAGCGGTAGATCTCGCCCACCGCCGAACTCATCGCCTCCAGCTCGGGCGTCACGCCCTCGGGCAGGTCCACGCCCTGCAGGCGTTCCATCACCTGCTGGCGCGCGAAATAGTCATCAGCCTTGTCGTCGAAGGTCAGGATGATCATCGACAGGCCAAACTGGGTGTGTGAGAACACCCGCACCGAGTGCGGAATGCCCGACAGTGCCACTTCCAGCGGCATGGTGACTTCGCGCTCGACCTCCTCCGCGGCGCGGCCCGGGTGCAGCGAGACCACGGTCACCTGGGTGTCGGACACATCGGGGAAGGCTTCCACCGGCAGCACGCGGAACGCGGCGATGCCGGCGCCGATGAACAGCAGCAGCGCCAGCATCACCATCAGCGGCTGGCGCAGGCAGTAAGCAATCAGGCGATCGATCATGGTGCGGCATGCCCCACGGCGGGAGCGGCGGTTGCGGAAGGAGCCGTCGCCGGAGCCGGCGCGTTGTCCACCAGCTGCTGCAGCAGCAGGCCGCCCTCGACCACCACGCGGCTGCCGGCCGCCAGCCCTTCGCGCACCCACAGGCGCCCGTCACCCAGCTCCTCGGCCTGCACGGCGCGACGCGCGTAGTGGCCCTTGCCTTCGTCCACGAACACCACCTGCTTGCCATCGATCAGCAGTACGGCAGCATCCGGCAACGAAACGCCGCCCTGCGCCGGCAGCGCCACCTGGGCGCGCACGTACTGGCCCGCCTTGAAGCTGCGGCCGTGGTTGTCCAGTTCGGCACGCGCCTGCACCACGCGGCGCTCGCTGTCGACGAAGTCATCAACATGCTGCAGGTTCGTCTGCAGCGTGCTGCCATCGGCAGCCGGCACGCGTACCGCCATGCCCGGCTGCAGGCGCCCGGCCAGGCTCTCGGGAATGTCCAGCAACAGCCACAGGCGGTCGGGATCACCGATCACTGCCAGCGGCTGCTCGCCATCGGGGCCCACGTTCATACCCGGGCTCATCCGCCGTTCCACCAGCACGCCGTCGATGGGCGCGCGCAGCGGCAGGCGCTGGTCCACGCGGTTGCCATTGCCATTGCCATAGGCGGTGGCGAACGCAGCGGCGCGTGCATGGTCGGCCTGGCTGCCGGCGAAATGTGCTTCGGCCTCGTCCAGTTCGCGGCCCGAGGCCACGCCGGCGGCATGCAGTTCGCGAGTGCGCTCCAGTTCGCGGCGGGCCTGCTGCAGCTCGGCGCGCCCGCGCACGCCTTCCGCCTGCGCCTGGCCGAATTCCGGCGAGGTGATCCAGGCGATGACCTGCCCGGCCTTGACTTTCTGCCCCGGCTGCGCCTCGATGCGCGAGACCTGGCCCGGCAACGGCGCGCGCAGCGCAGTGGAGCGGGTTTCGTCCCAGACCACGCGGCCCGGCAGCTGCAGCGATGCACTGGCGCCCTCGCTCACCGCCTCGCTGCGCAGTACATCCAGCTGGCGGCTGTCGGCCGGGAACTGGATCTGCCCGGCACTGACCATCGGCGCGCCATCGGCATAGGTGGCCGGTTCACGCCCGCAGCCGGACAGCAGGGCCAGCGCGAGCAGCGCAGGCAGCAGTGCGCGGCGCGCACGCGGTTGAGTGGCGGCATGCGGGTTCACAGGGTCTCTCCTTCGGCAACGGACGTGGCGGCGCTCCAGCGCGCCAGTGCAATGGCATGGTCGGCGCGCGCCTGGATCAGCGCGGCCTCGAACTCGCGCCAGCTGCGGCGCGCATCCAACAGGTCGGTCAGGCTGGCGGCGCCGCGGCGATAGGCCAGTTCGATGCCCTGCACGGCCTTGCGTGCACTGTCGGCCTGCAGCCCCTCGTAGTCCCGGCGGCGCTGCGCGGCGGCTTCTGCGCCGGCCTGCAGCTGGTCCAGCTCGGCCCAGGTCTGGCGCTGCAGCGCATGCAGTTCCAGTGCGGCGGCATCGCGGTCGGCCTCGGCACGCTGGATACCGCCCTGCGCGCGCGACGGTGCCCCCAAGGGAATCGTTACCGACACACCCCAGGTCACGCCGTTGATGTCGGTCGGCTCGCGCTCCGCCTCCACGCCCCACTGGATGTCGCGGCGGCGCTCGCTGCGTGCCAGTGCCACGCCCGCATCGGCCGCGGCCAAGCGCGAACGTGCGGCGCGCAGGTCCACGCGCTGCTGCGGATCGGCGGCGCTGCCAGCCGGCTCCCTGCTGGCGTCGGGCCACGCGTCGTCCGCACTGAGAGAGGCGCTCTCCTCCCTGCCCAGCAGCAGGGCCAGCGTGTGCTGCGCATCGCGCAGGTCCAGCGCCGCGTCGCGGGCCGCATCGGCCACTGCGAGGTCATCCACGGCAAGGCGGGCACGATCCACCGGTGCCATCGCACCGCTGGCGACCTGCCGCTCCGCAGCGGCCATCTGCTCGGCCGAACTGCGGCGGTTGGCCTCGGCGATGTCCCGTACATCCTGGGCGGCCTTCAGCCCGAAATAGGCTTCGTGCAGGGCCACCTGCTGCCGGCGGCGCATGTCCAGCTGTTCCAGCCCGGCCGCCTCCACCAGCGCATCGGCCTGGCGCATGCGCAGCGTTCGTTTGCCGCCGCGTTCCCAGGTGAAGCCCAGGCCGACCGTGCTGTCGACGCGCTTGTCCTGCCAGCGGCCGCTGCCGACGCCGTGCTTCGGGCTGATCTTGCTGGTGCCCAGCGACAGTTCCGGTGCAGGCCGCAATGCAGCGGTCAGCGCGTCACCCTGCGCACCGCGCAGTTCCAGCGCCGCCGCGCGCAGGTCAGGGTTGTGCGCATCCATGGCACGTTGCGCGTCCTGCAGGCTGATCGCCCACGCCGCAGGTGCACACGCCAGTGCGGCCAGCAGGGCCGCCGAACGAGGGAGGAAATTCATGCGCGCCACGGTAAGGTGGCGCACTTGCGCCAAACTTTCCCGAACCTTGCGCGAAGCTTGCAATGCGAATCCTGTTGATCGAAGACGACGCGGCCCTGGCCGACGGCCTGGTGCGTGCCCTGCAGGGCGCCGGCCATCTGTGTGACCACCTGGCGCAGGGCCTGCTGGCGCCCGCGGCACTCGCTGCTGCACCGTATGACGTGATGGTGCTGGACCTGTCGCTGCCCGATGTCGACGGCCTCGACCTGCTGTCGCGCCTGCGCGACCAGTCCATCAGCCTGCCGGTGCTGATCCTCACCGCGCGCGATGGCGTGGAGGACCGCATCCTCGGCCTGGACCGGGGTGGCGATGATTACCTCGCCAAGCCCTTCGCGCTGGGCGAACTGGAAGCGCGCCTGCGCGCGTTGGCGCGACGCCGCAGCGATGCGCCTGCACAGAAGCGGCTGGGCCGCCTGTGCCTGGACAGCATCCGCCAGGAGGTGCAGGTGGACGGCCAGCGCATCGAGCTGACCGCACGCGAGCTGGCCCTGGTCGATGCGCTGATGCAGCAGCCCGGACGTACGGTGACCAAGCAGCGCCTGTTCGACGCGCTGTACAGCTGGGACCACGAGGCCAACCTCTCCGTGATCGAAGTGCACGTCAGCCGCCTGCGCCGCAAGTTCGAACAGGCCGGCGCGGATGTGGGCATCCGCATGCTGCGTGGCCTCGGCTACCGGCTGGAGGCCATCGATGGTTGAGCGTGTGGCGAGCCTGCGCGGGTTGCTGCTGCGCCGCCTCTGGCTGCCGCTGCTGGTGCTGCTGCTGTGCAGTGCGGTGGGCTCGTTCGCACTGGCGCGCTACTTTGCCGGCCAGGTCTATGACCGCTGGCTGCTGGACTCGGCGATGTCCCTGTCCGAGCTGGTGAAGGAGCAGGATGGTCGCGCGGTGATGGACGTGACGCCGGCCATGTCACGCATGTTCACCTGGGACACGGTGGATGAAGTACATGGCGAAGTGGTCGATGCCAGCGGCGCGCGGCTGTATGGCGATCTGGCCGAGGCACTGCCGCGGCCCGCACAGACCGCCGATGAAGACGCGGTCTACTACGATGCGCGGCTGCGCGGGCAAGCGGTGCGCATGGTGGAGGTGCTGGTGCCGACCACGGGTGGACACCAGGTGCGCCTGCGGGTGGCCGAGACACTGCGCAAGCGGCACCGGCTGGAGCGCAAGCTGCTGATGACCAGCGTGCCGTTCCAGGCCGCTATCCTCGCGCTGGCGGCGTGGCTGGCCTGGTCGGGCACCGGCGCGGCGGCGCGCCATGCCAACCAGGTGGCGCGGCGACTGGCGAGCCCGCGACCGGACCCGCTTGCGCCTCTGGACCCGCAGCAGGAGGCACCGCGCGAGCTGTGGCCCGCGGTGGAGGCCTACAACGCACTGCTGCAGCGGCTGGATGCAATGCAGGCGGCGCAGCGGCGCTTCGTCAGCAATGCCGCACACCAGCTGCGCACGCCGTTGGCGGCCATGCAGGTGGAGCTGGAGAGTTCGCTGCGGCAGCAGGATCCACAGGCGCAACAGCTGGCGCTGTCCGGAACGCTGGCCGGGTTGTCGAGGCTGCAGCACCTGGTCAACCAGCTGTTGCTGCTCAGCCGTTCGGAGGATGCACAGGGCGCTTCGTTGCCGTTGCAGGTACTGGACGTGGCCACGCTGGCGCGCACCGTGGTGGAGCGTTACGCCGACCGCGCGTTGGCTGCCGGCGTGGACCTGGGCTACGAAGGACCGGACGAAGGCGTGCCGGTGCGGGGCGATGCACCGCTGCTGCGAGAGGCGCTGGGCAATCTGCTGGACAACGCGCTCCGCTATGGCGCCGTGCGCGGAATGATCACCCTGAGCGTGCAATGCGATGCGGACGGCGTGCAGGTCTGGGTAGATGATGATGGCGCCGGCATCGACGCGGCCGAGCGTGGCCGCGTCACGGAACGCTTCTACCGCGCCGGCAGCCAGGGCGATGGCTGTGGCCTGGGCCTGGCCATCGTGGCCGAGATCGCGCAGCGGCATGCTGCTGCGCTGGAGATCGGCAGCGCGCCGATGGGTGGCGCGCGGGTGGGGATGCGGTTCCGTACCCTGTAGACGCCAACCTTGGTTGGCGCCGTTTTTCCCCGTGTGCCAACCAAGGTTGGCACCTACCAGAGCAGCGTCATGCGTGCCGCATCAACGGCTCATCGAATACGGCGCCTGCGCGCCCTGCCCCGGCCATTCCTTGTTTGGTTCGGCCTGCATGGTGAAGGTCAATTCGCCACCAGCCAGGATCTCGTCATGGCGCAGGAAGGTGCGCTGCAGCGGTTTGCCGTTGAGGCTCACGCTGCCCACGTAAGTGTGCTTGTCGTCCAGGCCGTTGGCCACGATCGTGAACGTCTTGCCGTTGGGCAGGCGCATCGCGGTCTTCGGCAGGAACGGACGGCCGAGAATGTACTCGCCCGAACCCGGCGCCACCGGGTAGAAGCCCAGCGCGGTGAACACGTACCACGCCGACATCTGGCCCACGTCATCATTGCCGGCCAGGCCATCGGGCCGATCGGCGTACTGGGTGTCCATGATCTGCTTCAACCGCGCCTGCGTGCGCCACGGCTGCCCGGCATACGAATACAGGTAGGCCACATGATGGCTGGGCTCGTTGCCATGCGCGTACCAGCCGATCAGCCCGGTGATGTCTTCCATGTGCTCGAAGATGGAAGGATCGACCTTGGCGTTGAACACCTCATCCAACCGCGCCAGCAGCTTGTCGCTGCCACCGTGCGCAGCGGCCAGGCCGGCCACGTCCTGCGGCACGTACCAGGAGTACTGCCAGGCATTGCCTTCGGTGTAGTCGGTGCCGTAACCGCTGGCACTCGGGTCGAACGGCGTGCGGAAGCTGCCATCGCGCTTGCGCGCGCGCATGAAGCCGGTGTCCTTGTCGAACGCATTGCGCCAGTTGCCGGCACGCTCGTCGAAGGTTGTGGCGACGTCGGTCCTGCCCATCGCCTGCGCCATGCGCGCGATGGTCCAGTCGTCGAAGGCATACTCCAGGGTCTTGCTGGCGGCCTCGCCCTCTTCGTCGATCGGCACGTAGCCCAGCTCGCGATACTGCGCGATGCCGTCGTAGGGGCCGTAGTTGGCCGTCTCGACCATGGCCTTCAGCGCCTTGTCGGCGTCGAAGCCACGGATGCCCTTGACGTAGGCATCGGCGATCACCGGCACCGCGTGGTAGCCGATCATGCACCAGTCTTCCAGGCCGTGGAACGACCACACCGGCAGCATGCCGTAGGGACTGTGGTCGTGGTGGGCCAGCATCGAATTGATGAAATCGCTGTTGCGCTTCTCCGGCTGCACCAGGGTCAGCAGGGGATGCAGGGCGCGGTAGGTGTCCCACAGCGAGAAGGTCGAGTAGTTCGTGTAGCCCTCGGCCTTGTGCACCGCGTTGTCGGCGCCGCGGTACTGGCCGTCGGCATCCATGAACAGCGTCGGCCCCAGCAGCGTGTGGTACAGCGCTGTGTAGGCGCTACGGCGCGCATGCTCCGGCGCGTCGATATCCAGCACCGACAGCGCCTGCGTCCATTCCTGCTTGGCCTGCGCACGCACGCGGTCGAAATCGAAGTCGGCCACTTCGGCATCCAGGTTGGCCATCGCACCGGCCTCGCTGACCGGCGAAATCGCCACCTTCACCACCAGCGGTGCATCCAGCTTGCCGAAGTCGAACGTGCCGACCAACTGCCGGCCTTCAATCTGCGCGCGCTGCTTCGGGTCCTGGTGGCCCGGCGGCGGGAAGCCCTTGTAGGCGATGTCCTGTTCGGTGTTGTGCAGCTCGTGGGCGGCCAACGGGCGTGAGAAGCGCATGGCGAAATACAGCTGGCGGCCCGGTGCCCAGCCACGGGTTTCGCGGAAGCCGGTGATGGTGCCATCGGCGCGCACGCGCACCCGCGACCACAGGATCTTGCCTGGGTAGTCGTACATGCTGGTGCGCATATCCAGCAGCACCTTGGCGTCGGCGCCCTTGGGGAAGGCGTAGCGGTGCACGCCCACGCGCGCGGTGGTGGTCAGCTCGGCGCGCACCTTGTAATCGTCCAGAGTGACCGCGTAATAGCCCGGCTCTGCCTTTTCATCGTCGTGGCGGAAGCGCGAGGCATAACCACTGCGCGGCTTTTCCGGGTCGCCGCGCCCCAGGCCGGGCGTGCCGGTGAACGGCATCACCAGGATGTCGCCCAGGTCCGAATGGCCGGTGCCGGAAAAATGCGTGTGCGAGAAGCCGACGATGCTGCTGTCGTCGTAGCGGTAGCCCGCGGCCCAGCCATAGGCCTTCTCGCGCGGCTGGATGCGCGTATCCGGGCTGAGCTGGACCATGCCGAACGGCACGGTGGCACCCGGGTAGGTATGCCCTTCCCCGCCGGTGCCGATGAAGGGGTCGACCGAGGCATAGGCCTTGTCGGCGGCGGTTCGGGCCGGGGCCGCACTGGCCAGCCCGGAAGCGAACATCGCCGTGGCGGCGATAGCGATCAGGAGACGACGGTCCAGCATGGGCATCGGCATTTGGATCGATTCAGGTGGTGGTCAGAGAGTAGCACCGCCCCACGCCGGTGGCATGTTGCGCTGCAGCTGAACCGTTCAATACGCGCCAAAACCTGTCCTGATTCGACTGCAACTTTTTGTATGGATCGATCCAGCCCCTCGCCCAAGACTGCACAGGTGCCTTAACGGCGCAGCGGAGCGGACGGTGGCCTGGACGGACACCGGCCGGGACGGGACGCGATCTCCGCTGCGCCACCCGGCAGGCAAGAACACCCGGATCACAGCGGCTTCACAGCCCCTTAGCGTGTGATGCGCGATGACGCGTTGCGCACGGGTTTCTTCCTGAAGTTTTGAATCAACAGGAGTTCCGTCATGAAAATCGCTGTTCGTCGTTCGTTGTCGCCGCTTGCGCCTACCCTTCTCGCCGGCGCGGTCGCGCTGTGTCTGTCTGCCCCCGCGCTTGCCGGCAATGTAGGCAATGGCGCGACGCATACCGTGGTCGCTGGTGATCCTACTGAAGATTGGCAGGTCAGTGGTGCTTCAACGTTGGTCCTGGCCACGGGCGCGACCGCTGGGGTGGTCAGCGTAGACGGTCAAAGCACGCTCAACGCCACTGACGCTCAACTCTCCGGCAGCGACTCGTCCTGGCTGGTCGGCATCGTCAATTCCAATGCCAGCTTTCTCCGCAGCGGCATCCGCAACGATGCTGGCTTCGGCATGACGTTGGGCACGAACACGGCAACGCCAAGCGCCCCCCGTTCGATGGTGACGCTGGATGCCTCCACCGTCGAGGGCCTCGGCACGGCGGTGCTCGTCAATGGCTATGGTCAACTGACCGTATCCGGTTCCAGCCTGATCGGTAACGCAGACCCGGCCACGCCCAGCAATCCGCGCAACGGTGTCGGTCTGTGGGTTGAAATGGGCAGCGCCACGGTGCAGAACGGCTCGTCAGTGCGCGGCGACCTGCACGGCGCCTACCTCGTTTCCAATCAGATGGCAGGGTTCACCGCGCAGCCCTCGGCGCTTGTTGTGGACGGCTCCCGCCTGGAAGGCACCGCCGGCAGCGCCGTCTACGTTGGCCCCAGCTTCGCCGGCGATACTGACGTGGACATCACCCTGCGCAACGGTGCCGAGCTCATCGCTGGCAATGGTGTACTGATCGACATCCAGCCCAACACCACCAACCCTGCTCAGAAGGTCCACGCCGATGTGGCGGTCAGCAGCAGCCAGTTGCGCGGCGATCTTCGCGCCGGTGCTGGTGCAACCGGGTCACTTGCACTGACCGACAACGCATCGTTGATCGGCGGCATCACCGGCGCCTTTGACGTTTCCCTGGCCCAAGGTGGCCAGTGGCAGCTCAACAAGAGCAGTGACGTAGCCAGCCTGGACCTGGGCAGTGGCGGCGTTATTGCCCTTGGCGACGGCTCCTCTTTCAACACCCTCACCGTGGCCGGCAACTTCACCGGCAACGGTGGCACTCTCCTGTTCAACACCGTACTGGCCGGCGATGACGCCGCCACCGACAAGCTGGTCATCGGCGGCGATACCAGCGGCACGGCCAACGCGCGCGTGAACAACGTCGGCGGCGCCGGCGCGCAGACCAGCCAGGGCATTGAGCTGATCTCGGTCGGTGGCGCCTCCAACGGCCAGTTCAACCTGGCCGGCCGTGCCGTGGGCGGGCAGTACGAGTACTTCCTGTTCAAGGGCACCGGCGCCGATGGCAACTGGTACCTGCGCTCGCAGCTGCCGACCCAGCCGGACCCGTGCGATACCGACCCGACCCTGCCCGAGTGCAACCCGGTGCTGCCGGGCCCCGATCCGGACCCGGTGCTGCGCCCGGAACCGGGCGCCTACCTGGCCAACCTGCAGGCCGCGCAGACCATGTTCCGCCTCGGCTACCACGACCGCCATGCCGGCCAGAATGCGGGTCGCGCCTGGGCCCGCGTAGACGGTTCTCGCAACGGCTTCGATGCGGTCAGCCAGCAGCTGGACATTCGCGGCAACAGCCAAGCGCTCACGGTGGGTGCCGACCTGTGGCGCGCCGACGCTGGCAGCAGCGTCGGCGTGATGCTGTCCACCGGCAATGCCAGCAGCACCTCCACCAACGAGCTGACCGGTTACTACGCGCGCGGCAAGGTGAAGGGCGAGGCGCTGGGCCTGTATGGCACGTGGCGCGGCGGCAACGGCGCCGACCCGTATGTGGGCTTCTACGTGGATGGCTCGGTGCAGCGTGCACAGTTCCGCAACCGTGTGGAAGGCATCGGCCTGGCCACCGAGCGCTACGACAGCCGCGCCTGGCAGGGCGCGGTGGAAACCGGCTACGCATTCCGTCTGGGTGGCAGCACCAACAGCAGCGTGATCCTGGAACCCCAGCTGCAGGTGGGCTACAACCGCTGGGATGACACCCGCCACACCGAAGTGAACGGCACCGTGGTCACCACCGATGATGCCGACGGCCTGTTCGGCCGCGTAGGCCTGCGCCTGTCCGGCGTGACCCGCTGGGAAGGCCGTGCTGCACAGGTGCAGCCGTACCTGGCCGCCAACTGGCTGCACAGCCGTGCCGAATCGCAGGTGCGCATGGATGGGGAACTGGTAGATGCACGCATTCCGCGCAGCCGCGCCGAAGTGAGTGCCGGTGCCTCGGTGAAGTTTGCCGGTGGCCTGGGTATCTGGGGCGGACTGTCGCGCCAGCAGGCCAGTGGCTACCACCTCACCAGTGCCCAGATGGGCATAAGCTACAGCTGGTAAGACGCTTTTGGCTTTGTCGAGCGGCCGCGGCGTGTCTGCCGGGGCCGCCTACTTCTCTTGAAGCTGGGCGCGGCGGGTCAAGCGCAGTGATGCGCAGCAAGTACATTGCGCCCCGAAGTGACGCGATCAGTCCGTTTGCGTGACCATGCGCGAAAGCACTCTTGGCAGCGCCATGAATAAGACCCCTTGATGATCCTGGAAGAAGCTGGATGTACCGCGATGGCAGGGTGCAGGATGACCGCGCAGTTGAGTAACCGCTGCCGGGCGTGGAACCCCGAAATGAATCTAGGGATCTGCTTGCCGTGACTACGGCGGGCGGTGTGCGGAGGCCGTAAGGCCCACCGGCTTTTCCCTGGATTCAGCCGAAGTTCCAACCGCGCATCGCCCGCCACCTACGGGTGGCCCACTCTTGCAGGAGCCATCGCATGTCAACTGAAACACCCCGCATTACCGCCGAAGTGGAAGCGCTGTTCTTCCGGCTGGAACACGCCCTGTACACCACCGAAGGCATGGCCACCATGATCGGCGAGAACGAACCGCCGGACCCGACCGCGCATGACCGGCCTGGCTGCAACGTCCACAAGGTCAGCGCGGCCATCATTGCCCTCAGCCAGCGTGGCAGGCGGCTGCTGGGTGAACTGCGGGCGCACCACGGCCCCATGACGCTGCATTGAAGCGTGATGGGTAGAGTCGAGCTTGCTCGACTGCTTTTGATCTTGCGTAGAGTCGAGCCATGCTCGTCTGCTTCTGCTTCAATCAGTCGAGCAAGCTCGACTCTACAACTGCGCGAAGATCAGTCGAGCATGGCTCGACTCTACACAAAGGCGAAGAGCAGTCGAGCACGCTCGGCGCCGGCCTCAGCGGCTGACCGCTTCGATCCAGTGCGGCAGGTTGTAGTAGTTGGTGATGCGCGCGACCTTGCCGTCACGGATCTCGAAGAACGCACCCGCCGGCAGCACGTACGGCTGGCCGCGTGCCTCGGGCAGACCTTCGTCGGTGGCCAGGTACTGGCCGTTGACGGTGAACTCGGCGGCACCACGGCTGCCATCGGCATTGCCGAACACCACGATGTCGGTCAACTGCTCGCGGTAGGAACGCGCCATTTTCTGGCAGAACGCACGGAAGGCGTCCTTGCCGACTTCGCGGCCGCCCTGGTTGATGTCATGCACCACGTCGTCGGTGACCTGGGCGACGAACGCCTCGATATCGCCGCTGTTGAAGGAATCGTAGTAGGCGCGGATGACGTCGGTGGCACTCATGGGAGGATCCTGGGGATGGGCGGGCCGGGGAGCATAGCCTATACTCACCCCCAGTATCCATGGGCGGCAACGAACGTGCGCATCACCACGCTACAGGGGCTGGCAGCAACCCCCTTCCTCGACGATCTTGCGCACCTGCGCATCCGCGTCTTCCGTGACTTCCCGTATCTGTATGAAGGCGACCTGGCCTACGAGCGCGGCTACGCGGCGACCTATGCGGCGGCGGCCGGCAGCATCATCGTGCTGGCCCAGGACGGTGACCGCGTGGTCGGCGCTTCCACCGGCATCCCGATGCGCGAGGAGACCGCTGAGTTCCAGGCGCCATTCCTGGGCAGCGCCTGGGACACCGACCGCATTTTCTACTTCGGCGAATCGGTACTGCTGCCGGAGTATCGCGGCCAGGGCCTGGGCGTACGCTTCTTCGAAGCCCGCGAGGCGCATGCCCGCCAGGCCGGCTTCGGCCTGTGCTGCTTCAGTGCGGTGCAGCGCCCGCTGGACCACCCGCTGCGACCGGCCGATTACCAGCCGCTGGATGCGTTCTGGCACAACCGCGGCTATGTCCATCATCCTGAGCTGAGCACGTCCTTCACCTGGCGCGACGTCGGCCACAGCGAGAAGACCGCCAAGCCGATGTCGTTCTGGCTGAAGGCGCTGACCGCATGATCCGCTTCGCTGCCAGCCAGTACGCCATCGAGCTGTTCGAGCACTGGGACGACTACGCCGCCCACCTGGACGCCCATGTGGCCGAAGCCGCGGCCGCCGGTGCGCAGCTGGTGCTGCTTCCCGAGTACGCGGCGATGACCCTGACCGGCCAGCTGCGGCCGGCCGAGCGCGGCGGCCTGGCCGCGTCCATCGCCGGCATCCAGCCGCTGCTGCCGCGCTGGCAGGCGCTGTGTGCGGAGATCGCGCGCCGCCATCGCATCTGGTTCTGTCCGGGCTCGGCGCCAGTGCTGGACGACGATGGCCAGTACCGCAACCGCGCGTTCCTGTTCGGTCCGCAGGGCCTGCTGGGCCACCAGGACAAGCTCATCATGACCCGCTTCGAGCGCGAGGAATGGAACATCGCCGGTGGCCGCGAGGGCCTGCGCACGTTCGCCACGCCGCTGGGCACGCTGGGCATCCTGATCTGCTACGACACCGAATTCCCGATGCTGGCCCGCCAGCTGGCCGAGGCCGGCGTGGACCTGCTGCTGGCACCGAGCTGCACCGATACCGAGGCCGGCTACCACCGCGTGCGCATCGGCTCGCAGGCACGTGCACTGGAGAACCAACTGCCGGTGCTGGTCTCGGCCACCGCCGGCATGGCCAGCTGGAGCCCGTCGGTGGATGTGAACTACGGGCGCGCGGCGATGTATGTGCCGGCCGACCGCGGCATGCCGGCCAACGGCGTGCTGTGCGAGAGCGAGCGGGTGTTCACCGAGGAAAGCCGCTGGTTGATCGGGCAGATCGATGCAGCCGCGGTATCTGCGGTGCGTCGCGAGGGCCAGGTGGCGCTGTACCGCGATTGGCCGGAGCAGTTTGCGGTGAAGGTGCAGCGGACGGCGTAGCGCCGGGCCATGCTCGGCTGACGCCTTCTGTAGAGACGAGCCCATGCTCGGCTGGAACTGCAGTCGAGCATAGGCTCGACTCTACAAGAGCAGTCGAGCATGGCTCGACTCTACAAGAACAGCCGAGCATGGGCTCGGCTCTACAAGGGCGTCACCGCGCTGGCAGGCCGTCGCTCACGCGTTCCAGCGCCTGCCGGTAGCGGCGGCTGCCAAACAGGCCGCGCTGCAGGGTCGTGCGCAACGCCTGCACCTCGTCCTCATCCGGCTGCTGCGCGCAGGCACGCTCGGCCCAGAACACCGCGCGGTCAAACTCGACTTCGCTGCGCGCGGCGTAGTACTGCGCCAGCATCCAGGCCGCCTGCGTCCACGCCTGTCCACCCCAGAACTCCAGCGTATCCAGCAGGCGCGGCAGGCGCCCCTCGGCAGGCACCTGCGTGCGCAGGTAGTACCCCGCACCCGCTACGCAGCTGCGGACGCGACGCTGCAGACGCTCGCCCCACTCTTCTTCGGTCGCCGCCAGCTCCAGGCAGCGCAGCTCGCAGGCGTTGGACAGGTGCACCAGTTCGTCCGCGCCGATGCCGGCAATGCCGCCCTCCTCCAGGCCACGGTCGTAGACCAAGCTGAGGTTGTAGAGCGCGCGGCCACTGTCCTGCTCGGCCGCACGGCGGTACCACTGGATGGCCAGCGCCGGATCGTAGGCAGGCGCGTGCTCGAAGTAGTGGTAGCCCAGCGCGGCCTGCATCTCCGGGAAGCCCAGTTCGGCACCGACCTGCGCCATGTGCAGCAGCGCAGTGTGCTGCAGCGATTCGTCGAAGGCATGGTAGACGTCGTTGAACGGGCAGTCCGCGCCCGGCGCCGGCACCACCATCAGCGCGGCCGCGTGGCGCCAGGCCGCCTCGGCCTGCGCCGCATCGGGCGTCACCCCGCACCAACCGGTATCGCGCAGTACGCCCTGCATCACCGCCGCCCAGGCCGAGTTGCGCCACTGCCGTGCAACCACCGGCGCCAGCCACTCACCCATGCCGGTCGCCGCGGCTGCATGCAGCATGCGCATCAGCTGATGATCATCGAAACCGCGCGGCACGCTCGGGTCGGCCGCCTGCGCGTAGTACGCCGCAGCCATTTCGGCGTTGTCCACCCGCGAAGCCAGCTCGGCCAGCTGCAGATGAATCCCCGTCCGCTCCAGCGCAGACTGCGGCTGGGCCAGCAGTTCCATGCCGCGCGCGAAGGCCTGCTGCACCGCGCTGCGGTCGTCGGTGTCGATGCTGTCCACGTCGATGGCATCCAGCCACACGGTCATGCGCAGCTGGTTGCGCTGCGATGCGTCCAGGCCTTCGGCCAGGGGACCCTCGGCCAGCGCCAGGATCTCATCATGGCTGCCGCCCCAGCGCGGCGTACGCAGCCGCGCGTAGGTATCCAGCAGCGGCAGGGCGTGCCCTGCGGCCTGCAGGCCCATCTGCAGCCAGGCCAGTGCCGGCTGCGGCGAAGCCTCGTCGCTCGCGATCGGGTCGCCCTCCTCATCCAGTTCCGGCGGCGGCGGAATCGCGGCAGACCAGGACGCAGGCATCTGCGCCGGCAGCTCCGGCAGGCGCGGCGCCTCGGCCATCCACGCGCCGAGCAGGGCCTGCATGTCGCGCCACGGGCCAGCTCCATCGGCGGGATGGAAGCCATCGTGCATCCAGTCGCTCATCCACACCGGCACACCGAACGCCGCCACGCTGCGCATCAGCTGGTGCAGCAGCGGCCAGGACAACGGCGCGCGATCGGCCAGGGCAATGGCGTGGACGAACAACGCGGTCTGTGCGGCATGAACGCTGGACCAGGCGCCCTCGCCCACCGATGACGTCCAGCCCGAGCCGCGCAGATCGACGGCGATGCGGTCCCACACCAAGGCGGCCAGCAGCAGCGGTGCATCAGCCTGCGGAGCCTGCCGCTGCCACACAGTCAGGGCCTCCCACAGCGCATTGATCGACAGTGCCTGCGGCGGCGCGAGCAGGGCCAGTGCACGCGCACCGCCCTCGGCGTCCTGCGGTGCGAGGAGCTCGGGCAAGGCGGACTCGATGGCCTCGAAGCGATGGGCGAGCAGGTCATCCCAGATCGCGGGTGCGGCGTGACGCCGCGGGGATTCAGCGGAAAGCGGAGAGGTCATCGGAATTCAAGCAGAGCGACAGCACCTGCGGATTATAGCGTTGCGGAGGGGCTGCGCTCCGTATTGGTCAAGCTTGCTTGACCGCCTTTTACCGTTCCGTCGAGCAGGCTCGACGCCTACCAGAGCGAAAAGCAAAGGCAACAGCAGTCGAGCAAGCTCGACGCCTACACGCTACGTCGGCAGCGCTGCCACCAGGGTGGACAGATCCGCGCTGTCCACCGGCCGCACCACGCGCGCCACTTCCTGGCCGTCGCGCAGCAGTACCACCGTCGGCCACAGCTTCACCTGGAACGAGCGGCCCAGCGGCTTGCCCTTGCCATCCTCGATCTTCCAGTGCGGCAGATCATGCGCGTCCACGAACTGCTGCAGCGCCGGCTGCGCGGCCTTGCAATGGCCGCACCACGGCGCACCAAACTCGATCAGCAGCCAGCCGGCCTGTGCATCGACATCACTGCGGGCCGGCTCTACAGCCTGGTGGTCGCGCATGAAGGGCATGGCGTCAAGCCGCCAGTGCGCGCTGGATGTCTTCCAGCGGCGCGTTGGTAAAGTTCTTCGCCAGATCATCCAGCAGCCGCGCCTGCGTTTCCTTGTGCAGCAGCGGGCGGATGCGGCCCAGGGTGATCGGATCGGCCACCAGGATCAGGTGCGAGTAGCGGTTCTTCAGCGCATCCTCGTTCAACTGCTCGGCCACCTGTTTGGCGAACGTCGCCTCATTGAGCTGGGAAATGGACATGTCCTTCGGCACGGCACCCGCGGGCCCCTGTCCCGACACGCCCTGCTCGCTGATGTCCTGCAGGCGCAGCTCGCCCTCCTGCTTCAGCGTCAGCTGATGATCGGTGCCGACGTTGGTGAACACGCGCGCCGAGCCACCATCGGTGACGACGACAAGGGTACCTTCGGGAATGCGACGGGTCATGCGATGCTCCGGTTGCGTTGGTTCGCCACCACCGTAAAGGCTGCGTTGTGAGCGGTGCGGCCACACTGCGTCCACAGCGTGTCATCGCAGCAGGCATCATCAAAGCACGCACATGAACGGGCCGGCTGGAACACAGCGTCCGCTACAGCCCGCTTCGCTGCAAGTTCACACCGTAACCGTTATCATGAACGGATGATCGACACGACGTACTACGTGGCAGGCACGCCTGTTGCGTGGGAAGCACGGCCGACCGGCGTACCGCTTGCCACACCCGCTCCCACCCCCTCATTCCTTCGCCGCGTGCAGGATCCGGGTGGATGACGCCGCTCAGGCGCTGATCTTCACTGTTTTTCCGATGCGCACCCAGCCTGTTCCGGTCAGCCCGTTCTGATCGGCGGCATCTGCCATCACCGCTGGCATTGATCTTCACCAGCCCTCGCCAATCCACGGCGTAGTTTCCCGTGCGTGGTCTTTTCCCGTACGTCCTGGTCCAACGTGGACCGCCCACACCGATGCCCCTGCGCCAGTTGCGCCAGCACCGCCGTTTCCGATTTCCGGGACACACCACACCGCCTATTCCGCACTCCCCCTCCAAGAACAGAAAGGACGTCCCCATGCAGGACAACCCCGATGCCCATGCCCATTTCGGTTGGTTCAAACGCCGCCGCCACCTGAAGGTCGACGAGATCACCGTCGTCGACAAGCCCATGCTCAAGCGCGCCGTCGGTGCCGCTGCACTGGGCAATGCGATGGAATGGTTCGACTTCGGCGTCTACGGCTACCTTGCCGTGACCATCGGCCAGGTCTTCTTCCCCTCCAGCAATCCCACCGCGCAGGTGATCGCCGCGTTCGCGACCTTCACCGTGGCCTTCCTGGTGCGCCCGCTGGGCGGCCTGGTGTTCGGTCCGCTGGGTGACCGCTACGGGCGGCAGAAAGTGCTGGCCTTCACCATGATCCTGATGGCGCTGGGCACCTTTGCCATCGGCCTGATTCCCTCCTACGAACGCATCGGCATCTGGGCCCCGGTCCTGCTGCTGCTCGCGCGCGTCGTGCAGGGCTTCTCCACCGGCGGCGAGTACGGCGGCGCGGCCACCTTCATCGCCGAGTACTCAACCGACCGCAACCGGGGCCTGATGGGCAGCTGGCTGGAGTTCGGCACGCTGGGCGGCTACATCGCCGGCGCCGGCACGGTCACCGCGCTGCACATGCTGCTGAGCAGCGAGGACATGCTGGACTGGGGCTGGCGCATCCCGTTCCTGGTCGCCGGTCCGCTGGGCCTGCTCGGCCTGTACATGCGCATGAAGCTGGAGGAAACCCCGGCCTTCCGCGCCTTCGCCGAGGAAGCCGAGAAGCGCGAGCACGACCGCCCGGGCCTGGGCGACCTGTTCCGCATGCATGGCCGCCAGCTGCTGGTGTGCATGGGCCTGGTGCTGGTGTTCAACGTCACCGACTACATGCTGCTGACCTACATGCCCAGCTACCTGAGCGTGACCATGGGCTATGCGGAGAGCAAGGGCCTGCTGCTGATCATCATCGTGATGCTGGTGATGATGCCGCTGAACATCGTCGGCGGTCTTTTCAGCGACAAGCTCGGCCGCCGGCCGATGATCATCGGCGCCTGCATCGCGCTGCTGGTGCTTGCCGTGCCGTGCCTGCTGCTGATCGGCAGCGGCAACGACTGGCTGATCTTCCTCGGCCTGATGCTGCTGGGCCTGGCCTTGGTGTGCTTCACCAGTTCGATGCCGTCCACGCTGCCGGCTCTGTTCTACACACCGGTGCGTTACAGCGCGCTGTCGATCGCCTTCAACGTGTCGGTGTCGCTGTTCGGCGGTACCACGCCGCTGGTCACTGCCTGGCTGGTCGAGCGTACCGGTGATCCGCTGGTACCGGCGTACTACCTGATGATTGCGGCGGTGATCGGCCTGGTCACCATGATGTTCGTGAAGGAGACGGCGAACATGCCGCTGCGCGGTTCGCCGCCGGCCGTGGCCAGCGACAAGGAAGCCGCCGCCCTGCTGAAGAGCGATGGGCCGGTGACGGTTGACCCGACCCTGCCGCCGCTGCCGGAAGCCGGTGACGGCGAGACTCCCAAGCCTGCCTGAGGCATCGTAGGCGCCCGCGCATGGGTCGTGAAAGGGGCCCATGCCGGCCCTGCACTGTCGGATAACCGCAATCACGCATGCTGGCTTCATCCCTGATGGAGCCAGCCATGCGCACGCTACTTCCCCCCGTTCCCTTCCACGCCGGCATGGAGCAGCCAGAGGCTGACGAGGCCGAGACCATCGACGCGCTGCGCGAGGTGTTCCTCGGCATGGCGCGAACGGTGGCAGCGGCCGAAGGCCATGCGCATCGTGCCGTGCATGCGAAAGGCCAGGCGCTGCTCAAGGGCAGGCTGCAGGTTGCGGATGGCCTGCCGCAGGAACTGGCACACGGACTCTTCGCTGCGCCTGCAACGTATGAGGCGCTCGTCCGCTTCTCTTCCCCGCCCGCCGAACAGTTGCCGGACACGGTGTCCACCCCACGCGCCATCGCCATCAAGATCCTTGGTGTGAGCGGCGCCCGCGTCGCGGAAAGCGAAGAACAGCACAGCCAGGACTTCCTGATGGTGAACGGCCCGGCCTTCACCAGCCCGGGTCCAAAAGGCTTTCTCCGTTCCACCAAGCTGCTCGCGGCAACCACCGAACGGATGCCTCGCACCAAAGCAGTGATCTCGGCCGCCCTCCGCGGCGGCGAAAGGCTGCTGGAAGCCGCAGGCGGCGGCAGCGGCAAGATCAAAGGGATGGGCGGCGAACCGCAGACACACCCGATGGGGGAAACCTTCTTCAGCCAGGTGCCGTTCCGCTTCGGCCCCTACGTGGCCAAGTTCTGCCTGCGTCCTGTGTCGGCGACCTTGCAGGCACTGGATGGTGCACCGGTAGAGAACAGCGAGGACAGCCAGCGCGATGCCATCCAGGAGGCGCTTGCGAGCGGTCGCGCCGATCTGGTGTGGGAGCTGTGTGCACAGCTGTGCCGGGACGAAGAAACGATGCCCATCGAGGATGCCTCGGTGGAATGGCCAGAGGAGCAGAGCCCGTTCATTGCCGTGGCCGAGCTGCATGTTCCGCCGCAGGTGAGTTGGGATGATGCGGAATCACCGGGCGTCGAAGACCGCCTGGCGTTCAGTCCATGGCACGCGCTGGAAGCACATCGGCCGCTGGGTGCGCTGAACCGCGCACGCAAGGTCGTCATGGCCGCCTCGCGTGCGCACCGGTCGCAGCACAATCGGTGTCCGCTGCACGAGCCGGTTGCAGGCACATGATCCAGCCCTCCGGTGAGCGATGTAGAGTCGAGCCTGCTCGACTGCTTCTTGCAAGCCAGTCGAGCAAGCTCGACTCTACAAAGAGCGGGAGCAGTCGAGCAAGCTTGACTCTACAAAAAGCGGGAGCAGCCGAGCATGGGCTCGGCTCTACAAAGAGTTGGATCAGTCGAGCAAGCTCGACGCTACGGTTCCTGCCGGGTCAGTTTTCCCGGCGTCCAGTGCAGGACCCACTGATACGGCCCCTCTGGCGGACAGACGTGGCGGAAGCCGCGGGGTATCTCGCAGACCGTCGCACCGGCGGTCACGATGAAGTCGACGATGATGCGGCTGCCCTCGATGCGGATGGACTGCACCGCACCCGGTATCTGCATGCCCGCATCATCGGCATAGCCGGATGCACGGATGGCCGCGTAATCCTCGGCATCCACCGGCGACAGGCTCTTCGGATTCTCCTTGCCGCGTGGATCATCCGGCGTCAGTGCCGTCATCACGGCAACGACGTTTCTTTGTGCGAACGTTCCCCCGGTGTAGGTGGACGTGTAGAAGTAGATGATCTCAGAACGGCCATCGCCATCCAGATCGGCCACGCCAGTCCATGCAGGTCGGAAGTCAAGTTCGATGTCATCGCCCGGAATGAGCTGCAGCGTAGCCTCGGCCGCCTTCAGCGCCTGCACCAGGCTGGGCGGCGCGGGTGCCGCCTGCAGGGGCAGGGCCAGCGCGGCCACAATCAATGCAGACAATGCGCCGGCAAAGCGACGTACGTGCATGGCGTCCCCCGTGACAGACGCGCGCAGACCGCGCACCGGCCACTGCGTCCCTTCATTCATGTGCTGCATCCTGATCCGTAGCTTCAATGCCCCGGATCATCGCACAGGCCGTGCACGCGGCGCGGCCAATGCCGACGACTGCTCACCCCGTGGCCGGCGCGTCCGTCTGCAGCAGGCTGTCGCGCTCACGCAGCGGGAAGCGGATATGGGCATCTACGCCATCGGCGCGGAACTGCAGCTGCCCGCTACCCGCCAGTTCGTAGGGCACGCGTTTCTCGATGAGCGAGCAGCCCAGGCCCCGCCGCCGCGGCGGCGACCAGTCCGAAACCGTCACATGGTTCTCGCACCAGTGCAGGACCAGCCAGGGACTGCTCCCGCCCTCCGCCTGCACGGACCACGACACGCTGATGCGCCCATCATTGCTGATGGCGCCGTACTTCAGCGAGTTCGTCACCAGCTCATGCACGGCCAGCGACAGCACCTCGGCCGCTTTCGGCGGCAGCAGCAGGTCGGGCCCCTCGAGCCCGTACTGGTCCGATCGATGCACCTGCACCGATATTTCCTCGTCCAGCATGCCGCGCAGGCACACGCCGGCATTGTCGGCGCGCGTCAGCAGCGCCTGCGTGCGCGCCAGCGACATCAGCCGGCCGCACAGGCGCTCTGCATATTCCTCGACGCTGCCCACCGTTTCCTGCGTGCGCCAGGCAATGGCGTGAATCATGGCCATGATGTTGCGCACCCGATGCTGCAGCTCGGCCAACAGCACGGCCTGGCGCTCGGTTGCACGCTTCAGCGTGTCGATGTCGATGGCGATGGCGAATACGCCGGTCACCTCACCCTGCGCATCGCGCAGCGGCGCCGCTGCGATGCGTGTCCAGCGCACCTGTCCATCATCGTGGGTGAACTGAAATTCCAGCCCGGGCACAACCGTGTCGCCGCGCAGCGCGCGGGCGACCGCGAAGTCCTCGGGCCCAATCGGGCTGCCATCCTCATGCCAGCCCTGCCAACGCGGCATGTTGCCGGTATCACGCGAAGGCAGCTGACCGGTGGGAAGGTAGGCGCGCATCTGCTCGTTGGACTGCAGCACCCGGCCCTCGGTGTCGACGATGCACAGCCCCACCGGCAGCATCTGGAAGGCGAGTGACAGGCGTTCGTCACTCTGCCGCCGGCGCTGCTGCTCGTGCGCCCGCGCCGCATGCGCCGTGTGCGCGGACGTGGTTTCGAACATCGTTACCAGCACCCCTTCGATGCGCCCATCGGCGTCACGGATCGGGCTGTAGGTGATGGTGAACCAGATGTCTTCCAGCACGCCCTGCCGCGCCAGCGGGTAGAGCTTGTCCTCGTAGGTGATGGTCTCGCCCTGCCAGACGCGGGCATAGATGGGGCCATTGATGTGCCACACCTCCGGCCAGCAGATGCGCGTGGCCTGGCCCAGGCCGCCCGGGTGCTTGTCGGCCAGGATCTCGGCATAGCCATCGTTGTAAAGCTGGACCAGTTCCTCGCCCCACAGCACGATCATCGGGAAGCCGTGGGCCAGCATCAGATCGACCGTTGCCCGCAGATGCGGTGCCCACTCATCGCGCGCACCCAGCGGCGTCGCCGACCAGTCGTGCGAGGCGATGCGCTCGGCCATGCCGCCGCGCAGCGCGTGCAGCGGTGGCGACGTCGGCCGCACCGGCGTGGTCGCCACCGGCGAGCTCATCTGCAATCGGCTACCCATGTGCAGCCTTCACTGGCCACCTGCGGCCGCACGCGTGGCCTGCACCAGCGTCTCCAGCTGCTGGGCCAGCGCCTGGATGTGATAGGGCTTGGCACAGCGCGGCACGTCGGCGAAACGGCTGGGCACGTTGTCGTCATAGCCGGAGGTCAGCAGGAAGGGAATGCCGGCTTCGACCAGGCGGTCCGCCAGCGGGTAGACCTGTTGGCCGCCCAGGTTGATGTCCAGCAGGGCCACATCGATGGGCTGTTCATCCACCAGCCTGCCCAGCGCGGCGAGGTCGCCCGCGGGTCCGACGACCTGCACGCCTTTCAGTTCCAGGTAGTCGACCAGGAACATGGCGATGGCGAACTCATCTTCCGCCACCAGTACACGCACGCCTTCCAGGCCCGGATTATCAACGGCTTCCAACACGTACAACGCTCCTGTCCAGGCGGCACTTCCGACTGTTGCAGGCAAAGGGTGGCCAATCGGCCTACAAGAGCGCGTGACGACCGCGCGCACGCACCCGCGCCGGGCCGCCGGCGGTACCATTTCCCGGTCTTCACTCCCCCCTGTCCCACCATGGCCTACGCCCGCATCATCTCCACCGCCGACAACTACCTGCACCACGTCAGCAACGGCACCTTCAGCGTCGACGCCGATGAACCGGCCACGCTGGGCGGACAGGGCCGCGGCTTTGCCCCGTTCGATCTGTACCTGGCGTCGCTGGCGTCGTGCACCGCCATCACCCTGCGCATGTATGCCCAGCGCAAGGGCTGGGAACTGGGCGATTTCCATGCCGAGCTGCGCTCCGAGCGCGACGAGGATGGCCGCCTGCACGTGCACCGGGTGCTGCATGCCAGCGCAGAGCTGAGCGATGCGCAGTGGTCGCGGCTGCTGGAGGTGGTGGAAAAGACCCCGGTGACCCTGGTGATGCGCGAAGGCGCCCGCATCACCAGCGAGCGCGGCCAGGCCGGCTGAGGCCCGGTTTCAGAGCGGCAATTCGGTGGTCTGCTTGATCCGCTGCATCGGGATCTCGGTCTTGGTGTTCTGCACGCCGGCGATCCGGTTCAGGTGCCGGATCTGGAACTGGCGGTAGGCATCGAGATCGGCCACCGCCACCCGCAGCAGGAAATCGCAGTCGCCTGCCATCAGGTGGCACTCGAGCACTTCCGGGAAGGACTTGATGCTGTTGATGAAGTGGTTGGTGGTGTCCTCGTCCTGCCCGCGCAGCCAGACCCGCACGAACACGGTGAACCCCCGGCCCACCTTGGCCGGGTTCAGCAGCGCCACGTAGCGATCAATGTAGCCGCCCCCCTCCAGCAGGCGCACCCGGCGCAGGCACGCGGACGGTGACAGGCCCACCTGGCGGGCGAGCTCCAGGTTCTGCAGCCGGCCATCGCGCTGCAGGGCGTCGAGGATGCGGCGGTCGAGGGCGTCAAGCTCGTTCTGCACGGCATTTCACCGGGTTGGCACAAGGGCGCACAGGATTTCAAATAATCGGATCATTGCGGCATCAACGCAACCCGATTCTGCGGCTTCGCCGCTAGCATGGTCGTCCCCACACACGCGATCGCTCCATGGACGCCCGCACCACCCTGCCCCTGCCCGACCCCGCCTGCGACACCGCGCCGCGTGCCGAATTCCTGCGCGGCCTGCGCGCCGCCATCCCGGTGATGGTCGGCTTCCTGCCGTTCGCCTTGGTGCTGGGTGCGCAGGCCGCACAGAAGGGCCTGAGCGCACTGGAAGTACCGCTGATGACCGGTCTCAATTTCGCCGGTGGCTCGGAATTCGCCGCCGTCGAGCTGTGGACCTCGCCGCCGCATATCGCCCTGATCGTGGCGATCACCGCGGTGGTCAACAGCCGCCACCTGCTGATGGGCGCCAGCCTGGCTCCGCTTCTGCAGCACCTGCCGCGGCGCCGCGTGCTGCCCGCGCTGTTCTTCATGTGCGATGAGAGCTGGGCAATGGGCGTGGCCGATGCACGCCGGCGGGCGCCCGGCTTCAGCCTGGCCTATTACCTGGGTGTCTCGGCCGGGCTCTACACCGTCTGGGTGGTGTTCACGACCATTGGCGCACTGGTCGGGCCACTGCTGGGTGACGTCCATGCCTATGGGTTCGACATGGCCTTCCCGGCCGTGTTGCTGGTCCTGCTGCGGGGCATGTGGCAGGGCATGAAGCCCGCCCGACCCTGGCTGGTCAGCCTGGTGGTGGCGGCGGGCACCTACCTGCTGGTGCCCGGCGCCTGGTACGTGGCCAGCGGCGCGCTGGCCGGTCTGGCAGCAGCGTGGCTGCTGGCGGAGGACGCAGCATGATCCTCGGCGGACTGATCCACTGGACCGCGCTGCTGACCATCGTGCTGATGGCCGCAGTCACCTATCTCACCCGCATCGTCGGCTTCCTCGCCCTGCGCAACCGCACCCTGAGCAAGAGCGCGGTGACGGTGATGGAGGCGGCGCCGGGCTGCGTACTGATCTCGGTGATCGCACCCGACTTCGTGGCGGACAACCCGGCCGACCTGGCGGCGCTGGCGATTACCCTGCTGGCCGCCACGTGGTTGTCGATGCTGCCGACGGTGCTGATCGGCGTCGTGTCGGCGGGAGTGCTGCGCTACGTGCTGGGGTGAGCGGTTCGCCGGGCATGGCCCGGCGCTACCTCATGACCCCGGCCCGTCAGCGCCGGGGCATCCCCGGCGCCCCGCCATCACCCTGCGCTGCTGGATGCCAGCAGGCACAGGCTGCGGGCGGGCAAGGCCCATTGCCCCTCCTCGTCCATCTCCAGTGGCGCGTCGTCGGTCTGCAGGACCACGCGACGGAACGACAGCGTCTCGTCGGAAGGCCGGAACCGCTGCTCCTGGTCGCTCGGGTTCAGCAGCAGGGCCAGGCTGACATGGCGCCCGGGCTCGCGCAGTCCGCTGTCCGGGCTGCGGCCGTCCAGCACGATCAACAGCGCCCGCTGGTCGGGGTTGTGCCAGTCGCCCTCGCCCATCGGCTCCCCATCGGGGCGCCGCCATTCGATGTCGCGCATTCCAAGCGACGCATCGAAGTCACCGGTCAGGAAGCGATTGCGCCGCAGCAGCCCATAGCGCCGGCGCAATGCCAACGCGCGCCGCACGAAGGCCGCCTGCGCCTGCGGACCCGGCTGCGCCGCGCGCTCCCAGTCGATCCAGCTCAACGGATTATCCTGGCAGTAGGCGTTGTTGTTGCCCTGCTGCGAATGGCCGAACTCATCGCCGGCCAGCAGCATGGGCGTACCCTGCGCGAGCAGCAGCGTGCCGAGCAGGTTGCGCATCTGCCGCGAACGCAGGGCGAGGATGCCCGCATCGTCGGTATCGCCTTCCACGCCGTGGTTGCACGACAGATTGTGCGAATGGCCATCGCGGTTGTCCTCGCCATTGGCCTCGTTGTGGCGGTCGTTGTAGCTCACCAGGTCATGCAGGGTGTAGCCGTCGTGCGCCGTGACCAGGTTGATGCTGGCCGAGGGCCGGCGGCCATGATGGTCGAACAGGTCCGCAGACCCGGTGAAGCGGGCCGCGAACTCCGGCAACTGGCCCGCATCACCACGCCACAGCGCACGGGTCGTGTCGCGGAACCGGTCATTCCACTCGGCCCATCCCGGCGGGAACTGACCCAGCTGGTAGCCGCCGGGGCCGATGTCCCACGGCTCTGCGATCAGCTTGACCTGGCTCAGCACCGGGTCCTGGCGCACCGCATCGAGGAAGCTGCCCGACGGATCAAAGCCATGACGCTCGCGACCGAGGATGGTGGCCAGGTCGAAGCGGAAGCCATCGACGCGCATCTCGGTCACCCAGTAGCGCAGCGAATCCATCACCATCCGCAGGGCGCCGGCGTTGGTCAGGTCGAAAGTGTTGCCGGTGCCGGTATCGTTGATATAGAAGCGGCGGTCATCAGCCAGCCGGTAGTAGCTGGCGTTGTCGATGCCCTTGAACGAGAGCGTCGGCCCCAGTTCATTGCCTTCGGCGGTGTGGTTGTAGACCACGTCCAGGATCACTTCGATGCCCGCGCTGTGCAGGCGGGCGATCATCTGCTTGAACTCGGCCACCGTCTCCAGCGACAGGTAGCGCGGCTGCGGTGCGAAGAAGCCGATGGTGTTGTAGCCCCAGTAATTGCGCAGGCCGCGCTCCAGCAGCTGCTGGTCATCCACGTAGGCATGCACCGGCAGCAGTTCGATGGCCGTCACCCCCAGATGCACCAGATGGTCCACCACCGCATCGTGCCGCAGCGCTGAGAACGTGCCGCGCTCGGCCTGGGGAACGCCCGGATGCTGCATCGTCAGCCCACGCACGTGTGCTTCGTAGATGACCGAGCGGTCCCAGGGCGTTGCGGGCGCGCGCTCGCTGCCCCAGCTGAACGCCGGGTCTATCACTGCGCAGCGCGGCATGTACGGCGCGCTGTCGCGGCGGTCGAAGCTCAGATCGGCATCACGGTGGCCCAGCGTATAGCCGAACAGATGTGGCGCCCATTTGATCTCGCCCACGATCTGCTTGGCATACGGGTCCAGCAGCAGCTTGTTCGGATTGAAGCGGTGTCCTTCCTGAGGCGCATAGGGGCCGTGCACGCGGTAGCCATAGCGCTGCCCCGGGCGCACGTCCGGCAGGTAGCCGTGCCACACCTCGTTGGTATACTCCGGCAGCACGATGCGCTCGATCTCGCGGTTGCGTGCATCGAACAGGCACAGCTCTACTTTGGTGGCATGGCGCGAATACAGCGCGAAATTCACTCCCAGCCCGTCCCAGGTCGCGCCCAGCGGGAACGGCCTGCCCTCGCGGACGCGCGAGCTCTGCGTCCACTTACGGGTTGCCATCGTTCTCGTCCTTCCCCGCATGAAGGGCTGCTATCTCTGCTTCCACCAGCCGCTCGGCCATGTGCCAATGACGCTGCTCCTGATCATCCGGACGGCCCTCGGCCTCCCAGATCTGGTGCGCCAGCATCTCGATGCGGCGGCGTCGCTCACTGCTGTCCATCTGCCCCACTCTCCTGGCTGATCCACACCGCAACGGGGCTGCCGGCAAACAGCAGCGCATCCGAGGCGGAACCGTTGAAAATCTCCGTGCGACCGTCCAGCACGTTCTGCATCGTTCGTTGCGGCAGCGCAGACACGCGCTGCTCCGCATCCTCTGTCCACGCAAGGGCAGGACCGGGGCATCGCCCAGCGCTCGCCCTGCGCACCGCCACCAGCAGCACCTGTCCTGCGTGCTCACGCACGAAGGCCAGATCTGCCGAAGCGGAATCGGACAGGCCCTGCAGTGTGCCGCGCAGGAACAACGCCGGATGCTTGCGCCGCAGCTGCAACAGCTGCGAAAGCAGGCGCATCTTAGGCGCGCCTTCGTGCCAGTCCTGCAGCAACTCCGACCACGATCGATCATCAGCCAATGCCTGTGCGCGCTGTGCGAAATCCACGGGGCGCCGGTTATCCGGATCCACCAGACTGAGATCCCAGAACTCGGTGCCCTGGTAGATATCGGGAACACCCGGCAGGCACAGCTGCAGGCACAGCTGTGCAAGCCCGTTGCTGGCACCGGCGGCCGCCAGCGTCCCCACGAAATCACCCAGTGCCTCGCGCACCCCCTGCAGTTCGCTGGCATGCATCAAGGCCTGCAGCCACCGCTGCGCGGTGTCTTCAACGGCGAGAGCGGGATCGAGCCAGCTGCTGATCCGCTTGCCTTCCCGCAGCGCCTTGCGCAGCCATTGGTCCATGCGCTGCGGGAAGTCCGCGGCGGGCGCACCGTGCATCGGCCAGGCGCCGACCAGCGCCTGCCACAGTGCATAGCTTTCGGCGCCGGGCAATGGCATCGGCATCCCTGCCACCGCGCATTGCTGCTCCCAATCGGCCAGCGCCGACTGCCATGCCCCGACGTCGCTGCTGATCAGCGCCAGGCGCGCGCGCGCATCCGGGCCGCGCTTATGGTCGTGCGTGGCCAAGGCCAGCATCGCCTGCGGATGCTGGCGCGCACGGCCCTGGGCGACCTCGATCAACGCTTCGCCCTCAAGGCCGATGCGCTGCGGATCGCTTCCAACCTCGTTGCGCGACAGCGCACGGTAGTAGCGATAGAACGCCGTGTCCTCCACCGCCTTGGCATTGAGCGGTGCCGAGAGCTGGCCAAACCGCACGCGCAGTTCGTGGCCCTCGGGCGCCTGCAGCGCGTTGACCAGCAGGCTCAGGGCCGCGCGTCCCGAAGCATCCAGTCCCAGCACGGCAGCAGCTTCGGCCTTGGCCAGGAAACTCCGCTCGGCTGGCGTCTGCAGTGCATAGGGGCGATAGACCGGGTAGTGACGAAGCAGCGCGCAGAGTGACCGGCGCAGCGTTGCATCGCTTAGATCTCCATGGCCAGCCGCCTCACCGATTGCCTGCCGTACACAGGCCAGCAGGCGCTGCAGGTCTGCGTGCAGCGATCCATCCAGCAGTGCATCGCGGGCGGCCTGCTGCACCTGCTCCAGACTGCGCGTGTCGCCCGAGCGTGCCTGCCACTGCTCGCTCAAGGCCTGCGCCGCATCTGGTGCATGCAGCCACCCACCGGCCTGATCCATGAAATCGTAGCCCGTGGTGCCATCGCACGACCAGCCGGCGGGCAATGCCTCACGCTCGGCAAGAATCTTCTCCACGTGCAAGGTGATGTCCGCACCACGACGACCGCCAGCTTCAGCGGCGGCATCGAGATGTGCGCGCAGCCGCTGCAGGTACCCGCCCGGATCGGCCAGACCGTCGATGTGGTCGATCCTCAGGCCATCCACCCAGCCCTCGCGCACCAACCGCAGCGGCAGCGCGTGCACGGCATCGAACACGTCCTCGCGCTCGACCCGCAACGCGGCCAGCGAGGTGATGTCGAAGAAGCGCCGGTAGTTGACCTGGTCGCCGCCGGTGCGCCACCACGCCAGGTGATAGTGCTGGCGGTGCAGCAGCATGTGCATGCGCTCCGCAGAGCGGTTGCAGCGCTCGATCCAGCCCTGGCGGGCGCCTGGCTGCAACGGATAGCTGCGCGGCGACAACGGCAGGCGCAGATCGTGATGGACCAGACAGGGCTGGTCCCTGAACTCCTCTACCCGCAGAACGCCAGCCTTGATGGCCTCCTGCAGCGGTCGGTCAAGCACGGGCAGCCAGAGCCGCTGGCCCGCGCCGGCCGCCTCCCAGTCGATGTCGAACCATTGCGCATGGCGGCTGCGGCGCCCGTGCATCAGTACGTCAGACCACCACGGATTCTCCGGCGCGGCGGCCAGATGGTTGGGCACGATATCCAGCAGCAGACCCAGCCCACACTCGCGGGCGCGACGCGCAAGCCCCAGGAAACCGTCCTCGCCGCCCAGTTCCGGGTTGATCCGGGTGGGATCTATGCCATCGTAGCCGTGCGTGGAGCCTGGCATCGCGGCGGCGATGGGTGACAGATACAGGTGGCTGACGCCCAGCGTGGCGAAGTAGTCCGCCTGTGCCGCGGCGGCGTCGAAATCGAAGCCGGCATGCAGCTGCAGGCGTGCGGTCGCGCGAAGTGCGGTCATGCGTGGCCCCCGTCGCGGCCCGCGCTGATGTGCCGCAACCGCGACTGCAGGGCGGCCTCATTCCAGTGCAGCGGCAAGCGCCGCCGCCAGTTCGGGTGGCCACCGACGGTACCCGGCAGGTTGACCTGCGTACGCAGTCCCAGCGCGTCTTCCAATGGAAGCAGCGCCAGCCGCGAGGGGGTCCTGGCCAGCAGGCCCAGTGCATCGTCTTCCACGCAGTCTCCCTGAACAAGGTCGGCCATTGCCGCGACATCCAGGCGCCGCTGCGCCAGTGCTGAAGGCAGGTCCTGGATTTCGCCCAGGCGTGCCCGCCAGCGCAGGTCACGTCCGCGCAGCCAACCGCCCAGCGGTGGCAGATCGTGGGTGGAGGGCATGGCGACCGCCTCGCGGCGCCAACGTTGGGCAGGCAGGAAGCCCGCCGCATCACGGGTGAACGGCAGAACATCCACACCCAGCACGCCGCGCGCGGCCAGCTGCTGGCGGATACCTGCCGGAACCACACCCAGGTCCTCACCGATCACCAGGCACTGGTGCCGCCAGGATTCCAGCACCAGCAGGTTCAACAGATCCTGCAGCGGGAACTGCAGATAGACACCGTCGCGGGCGGAGGCGCCCTGCGGCAGCACCCACAGCCGGTACAGGCCAAGGATATGGTCGATGCGCACGCCACCGCGACCGGCCATGACCGCCCGCAGCAGGTTGATGAAAGGCGCATAGCCCTGCCTGCGAAGGGCGAGCGGCGAGAAGCCGGTGATGCCCCACGCCTGGCCCTGGGTATTGAAGGCATCAGGTGGCGCACCCAGCTCGAGGCCAGCCAGCATGGCGTGGGCATGCGAACGCGCTTCGGCACCGTCGGGTGCGCAGCCCACCGCCAGATCGGCAATCAGGCCAATGGCCGCGCCGTTGCTGCGCGCCTGCGAGTGCAGCTGCGTCCAGCAGCGCTGGGCCATCCACTGTGCGAATGCATGGTCCTGCGCCTCACCGCTCCGCGCGTCGGCCGCCAGCACGCAGTAGTCCTGCAGCGCCGCGCCTGCTTGGTCCTGCCATTGGCGGACTTCGCTCCACAGCTCGGGCTGCGCCTGCTGCAGCTTCAGCCGCGTCGCGCGCAGCCAGCGCCACTTGAGGTCAGCCGCACCGGGCCACTCGATGCGACGCGCGGCAGTGGCAGCGTTCACCGCCCCGGCCAGCGCAGGATCGTCCGCCAGCACGGCGCGGGCAGCATCGGGTACCGCCTGCAGCAGCGAGGCCTGCAGCGGGTCCAACCAACGGCGGTCACTGGGCGAATATGGACTGTAGCCGGCACCCGGCGGTAAGCCGGCGTGCATCGGGCTGAGCGCAAGCGCCTGCCCACCGTGCTGGCCCAGCCGCTGCAGCCAGGGTGCACAGCCGGCGCTGTCGCCGATGCCGGCATCGCCTGCGCTGCGCAGGCTGTAGACCTGCGCCGCCAGGCCCCAGACACGGTCAAGATACGCGGGCCACCATGCCTTCTGCGGTGCGACGGCGACCTCGATACGACGCGGCCCCTGCTGCCAATGCCAATAGCCGGGCTGCAGCGGCACCGGCCATCGCCCAGCCGCATCCTGGCGCGCGTCGCGTTGCTGGCCGGTCTCATCGACCCAGCACGCCGCGCCTGCAGCGCACGGCAGGACCACCGCCTCCCCGCAGATCGCGGTGTGCAGTGGCGCGCCCGTTTCCGCTTGCGGCTGCAGCACCTGCAGCACGGCGCGCAGCACCTCCGGCGCCACCTCGCAGTGCCGCCCGGCAACATCCTCCCACTGCGGCGTCAGCCCTGCAGAACGCGCGGCTGCGTGGAGCGCTGTATCGCCGCTCATGCCGGCAGCCAGCGCAGCTGCAGACCACCGCCCGCCTGCAGCAACGGGCCGGTGGGCAGTTCCAGCAGCGATTCTCCGTCAGGCAGCGAATGCGGCACTTCAGCAGGCCCTGCGTTGATGGCGATCCACCACTGCCCGGCCGGCAGCTGCCACCCCGCCTGTACGGCGCCCGTGCCCAGCACCGTTGCGCCCAACGAGCGCGCCTGCTCGAGGCCCGGCTGCAGGCAGCGTCGACGCAGGTCGAGCAGATCGCGAAGCCACGCCAACGACTGCTGTGCCGCGAATCCGGCGCCCGGTGGCGGCACATACGATGCCTGCAGCGTCGCGGGATCATTCGGGTCGGGAATCAGCGCACGTGACGCAGCGTCGGCATATGCGCTGAAGCCGGCGAACTCACGCCGACGCCCTTCGCGCACTGCTCCGTCCAGCGGCGGCTGGTAATCGGTGAAGAACAGGAACGGCGAGGTGGCTTGCCACGGCTCGCCCATGAACAGCAGCGGCACCATGGGCGTGAGCACGGTCAGCGCGGTGGCCATGCGCAAGGCCGGCGGGTCAAGCAACTGGCTGAGCCGTTCGCCGAAGGCACGATTGCCTACCTGGTCATGGTTCTGCGCGAACACCACGAAGCGGGACGGCGGCAGGTCGCCACTGGGCTCGCCGCGCGCCTCGCCACGCAGGTCGGGCTCGCCCTGCCAGGCAAAGCCCTCGGCCAGGCAGCTCGCCAGCAGTGCTTCGGCGCGCCCGGCGTAGACAGCGTAATAGCCCTCGTGCTCCCCGGTCAGCAGCACATGCAGCGCATTGTGGAAGTCGTCATTCCACTGCGCCTGGTAGGCACCGCGCAGCCACCGCGCCTGGTTGCGTTCGTTCTCCAGCACCAGGTGCGCGTGCGGCACCTCGGTGCGGATCGCATCGCTGAGCTGCTGCAGGAAGCGGTCATCATCGATCGCGTGCACCGCATCCAGGCGCAGCCCGTCAAGCCGATACTCCTGCAGCCACATGAGCGCGTTGTCGATGAAGAAGCGCTGCACATGCGGCTGTTCGAAATCGATAGCCTCACCCCATGGGGTGCTGCGGCCGCTGTGGAAGAAGCCCTTGGCATACTGCGCCAGATGGTTGCCCTGCGGCCCGAAGTGGTTGTAGACCACATCCAGCAGCACTGCCAGGCCGGCGGCATGCGCCGCATCGACAAAACGCTTCAGTGCTTCGGGTCCGCCATACGCTTGTGCCGGGGCGTAGGGAAATACACCGTCATAGCCCCAGTTGCGGGTACCGGGAAACTGCGCCACCGGCATCAGCTCGATGGCGGTGATGCCCGTCGCCGCCAGCATCGGCAGCTGCGCCGCCAGCGCTGCAAACCCGCCGGCGGCCTCGACGTGCACCTCGTAGATCACCATGTCCGGCCAGGCCACGCCGTCCCAGTCCCGGGTCTGCCAGGCATGGGTATCCTCTGCCAGAACGGCGCTGGGGCCTTCAACGCCCTCGGGCTGCCAGCGCGAAGCGGGATCCGGCACCTCGCTGCCATCCGGCAGGCGGAAGCGGTAATGATCGCCCTGCGCCGCCGTCGTCCGGATCCAATGCAGGCCATCGGCCTGCCGAAGCATCGGTAACGCGGCCCCGCCAAGCACCAGCTCCACCTGGCTGATGTCAGGCGCCCACAGCCGGAACTCCACCATCCCCGCGCCCGTTGGCCACGCACCCAGACGACCGGCACCGGTCATGCGACAACCTGCAGGTACAGCGTCGACATCGGCGGCAGGGTCAGCCGCAGTGATTGCGCGTGCCCATGCATCGGCCGCGCGTCGGTGGCTACCGCCCCCAGGTTGCCTGCGTTGCCGCCTGCATAATGGTGGCTGTCAGTGTTCAACCGCTCCGACCACAGGCCGGACTCGGGTACGCCAACGCGGTAGCCCTCACGGCGCACGGGCGTGAAATTGCTGACCACCAGCATCGCAGGTGCTTCGCCGGTCGGGTCCTGACGGATGAAGGCGTACACGCTGTTGCCGCTGTCGTCGGCCACACTCCAGGCAAAGCCGCGTTCGTCGCGCTCATCGCGATGCAGTGCGGGCTGGCGCAGCAGCTGTGCGTTCAGATCACCGACCAGACGCATCAATCCGCCGCCTTCGGCGGTCGCGGCCTGCTCCCATTCCAGCCCGCGCTGGTGCGCCCACTCGCCCGCCTGGCCGAACTCGCCCCCCATGAACAGCAGTTTGCTGCCCGGGTGCGCCCACATTAAAGCGTAGTACGCCCGCAGCTGGGCGAACTGCTGGACGCGGTCGCCCGCCATCTTGGTGAGCAGCGAGCCTTTGCCGTGAACCACCTCGTCATGCGACAGCGGCAACACGAAACGCTCTGAGAAGGCATACACCAGGCCGAAGCTGATCTCGCTGTGGTGATGCTGGCGATGCACCGGGTCGCGCTGCAGGTAGTGCAGCGTGTCGTGCATCCAGCCCATGTTCCATTTGTGGGTGAATCCCAGCCCGCCCTCGGCCACCGCATTGGTCACCCCCGGCCACGCCGTACTCTCCTCGGCGATCACCAACACGTCCGGGAAGCGCTCGTGCAGGGTCTGGTTCATGCGCTGCAGGAAGGCAACCGCCTCCAGGTTCTCGCGGCCGCCCTGTGCATTGGGCACCCACTGCCCCTCGGGCCGGCTGTAATCGCGGTACAGCATCGACGCCACTGCATCCACGCGCAGCCCGTCGATGTGGAAATGCTCGATCCACTCCAGCGCACTGCCGATCAGATAGGCCGACACTTCATTGCGGCCGTAGTTGTAGATCAGCGTGTCCCAGTCGGCATGCTTGCCCTCACGGGGATCGGCGTGCTCGTACAGGGCGGTGCCATCGAAGCGCGCCAGGCCGTGGGCATCATCGGGGAAATGCGCGCTGACCCAATCGACGATCACGCCCAGGCCGGCCTGGTGACAGCGGTCCACGAACCGAGCAAAGGCTTCCGGAGTGCCGTAGCGCGCCGTCGGTGCGTAGATGCCCAGCGGCTGGTAACCCCAGGAGCCACCAAAGGGATGCTCACTGATCGGCAGCAGCTCGATGTGGGTGAAGCCCAGCCCGGTGACATGGGGGATCAGCCGATACGCCAGTGCGTCCCAGTCCAGCACGCTACCGTCGTCGCCGCGCTGCCAGGATCCCGCGTGCACTTCGTAGATGGACAACGGCGCGTTGATGCCCTGCTGACGGCGGCGCTGCAGCCAGGCCTGGTCGTTCCACTGCAACGGGTCAGCAGACACCACGCGTGAGGCAGTGGCCGGCGAGCGCTCGGCCCAGCGTGCCATCGGGTCGAGTTTGTCGGGCAGGGTCTGGCCGTCTGCTCCAATCAGGCGGAACTTGTAGCACGCGCCCGGCTGGACACCGGGGATGAACAGCTCCCACACGCCGGCGGCATGGCGCAGCCGCATCGGGTGGCGGCGACCGTCCCAGCCATTGAAGTCACCCACTACCGCCACGCGTTGCGCATTCGGTGCCCAGACCGCAAACCGCACACCTTCGATGCCTTCGACGGTCAATTCGGTAGCGCCCAGTGCGCGCACCGCTTCGGCGTCGCCCTGATGAATACGCTGCAGCAGCGCCTCATCCAGCAGCGGACCAAACGCATACACGTCGTGCACCTGCTCGACGCCATCGGGGAAGTGCAGCTGAAGCAGCGGGATCGCGTCGGCACCGGCGCGCCCCTCGAACAGCCCCGGCAGATCAGTACCACGAAGGTCCCAGCAGCGGCCGCTGCCCTCGATCACCTCCACCCGGTGTGCGTTCGGCACCAGCGCGCGGATCACACGGCCACCGTTGCCATCGGCATGCGGGCCCCACCACGCGAAAGCATCGGCCGGGCGACCCTGCACCAGCGCCTGCAATTCGGCCGCCATCGGCACGACCGCATCAACCTGCGTCACAGCCTCGTAGTCGAACGCCACCGCACCCCGTCCTTCGTCGTTCATGCAGCCACCTGGCAGGTCTGCTGGTACAGCGCCAGGTAGGCCTTGCCGGCCGTTTCCCAACCGCCCGGACGCAGCATCGCCGCACGTCGCATCGCATGCATCAGTGCCGGCAGCCGGAACGTGCGCATCGCCCGCTCCACGCAGCGGCGCAACCCATCGGCGTTGGCGCCATGGAACAGGAAGCCGGTCACGCCGTCCTCGACCGTATCAACCAGGCCGCCTGTCGCATGCGCGACCGGCAGGCAGCCAAAGCGCTGCGCGTACATCTGGCTGAGGCCGCAGGGTTCAAAGCGCGAGGGCATCAGCAGGAAATCAGCGCCGGCGAACATCTGCCGCGCCAGGCCCTCCTCGAAGCCGATGAAGGCCCCGACCCGCCCGGGGTAGCGCTGGGCCAGTGCCTGCACCTGGGCCTCTACCTGCGGCTCGCCACCGCCGATCACCACCAGCTGGCCACCGGCCGCCACGATCTGCGGTGCAACATCACAGGTGATGTCCAGGCCCTTCTGATGGACCAGCCGCGAGACAACGGCGAACAGCGGGCCCGACGAGGGCTGCAGCCCAAAGGCCTGGCGCACGGCCTGCGCATTCTCTGCGCGACCCGCGCACTGGCCGATGCTGAAACGTGCCTTCAGGTGAATGTCACGGCGCGGATCCCAGCTGGCGTCGATGCCGTTGACGATGCCACTGAGGTGGCCACCGGCAGCGCGTTGCGCCAGCAGTTCGTGCAGGCCACAGCCATTCTCGGCAGCGGTGATCTGCTGCGCATAGCGCAGGCTGACCGTGTTCAGGCGGGTGGCATTGGCAATGCCGCCCTGCAGGAAGGACATGTGGCCGTGGAAATGCAGTTCGTCCAGATGCTCCACAGGTACGCCGAGGGTCGACGCCAGAGCAAACGGGAACAGACCCTGGTAAGCCAGGTTGTGGATGGTCAACAGGGTCGGCACCGCAGTGCGATCCCAGCGCACATAAGCGGCGGCCATCGCCACCGGCCAGTCATTCAGGTGCAGCAGCTGGGGCGTCCAGTCCAGCCCGGCACGACCGGCGGCCAGTTCCGCAGCGGCATGGGACAAGGTGGCAAAACGCACCGCGTTGTCCTGCCATTCGCGGCCCTGCGCATCCACGTAGGGCGAACCCTCGCGCTCGTACAGCGCCGGCGACAGCAGCACATAGATAGGAAGGCCATCGGCCTGGAGCGCCATGGCCACGGTGCAGGCCGGCAGCCCGGCACGCCCGGCGACGCGACCTACCTCACGCAGATGCGGCAGGCGCTGCAGCACTTCGGGATAGCCCGGCAACAGCACGCGTGCATCACAGCCGCTACGCACCGCGCGCGGCAGCGCGGCTGCCACATCACCCAGGCCGCCGGCCTTGATGAAGTCCGCCATTTCGGTGGCAACGAACAGTACCCGCTGCACCAGCTCCGGCAGTTCGATCGGCTGTGATGGGCCACGGCGGGTGCCGATCGGCACCAGGTCGAGGGCGGGCAGGACAGTCTCTGCAACGGGATCGTGCAGGGAATCGGCGACGAGGTCGAGGGCCATGGTGAACTTCTCTGAATCAGTCAGGCAGACGCCAGCCACGCCCGAATGGGCGCCAGGTCTGGGAAGGAAGTCGTCGCGGAACGTGGGGGACGTTTGCGTAGGCTCTACGCGAATGTGCACTGTTCCATATCAAACACCCGTGAAGCGACGGCGATTTCTTTGTGACAGCGCGGCATCAGCTCAGTACGCATCGTTGGGTGCGCACCGTTGTGGACACCCTGCGTCACCCGGTCGCAGGGCCTCACGCGGCTGCACTTGACCAATATCAATCTGCAGCACGCGCCTGGCGCGTATCTCTATGCAGGAACCCCAACACCGGCGCTGCCGGCTTCCAGAGGACCTGCGATGAGCTACACCCCCGACAACGCCCAGCTGCTGAACGCCCTGCAGAACGTCATGGTGATCTCCACCACCGACCTGCAGGGCAACATCACCTATGCCAACGACCTGTTCTGCACGCTCACCGGCTTTGCGCGCGAGGAGCTGATCGGCCAGCCGCACAGCATCGTCCGCCACCCGGACGTGCCCAAGGCCGTCTACAAGGACATGTGGGACACCATCAAGGCCGGCAAGATCTGGACCGGCATCGTGCCGAACCTCGGCAAGGGCGGCGCGCTCTACGTGGTCGATACCACCGTGCAGCCCCTGTTTGACGCCGAGGGCAACATCACCTCGTACATCAGCATCCGCCGCGTGGTGAACGATCTGATGCAGAACTACGACCTGGTCGAGTTCAGCAAGGAAACCTTCGACGACTTCTACGAAGCCGCATGAACGCGCTGCCCGCCAGCCACCTGTCGGGGCTCCCCATCGGTCGACTGCTGGTGGGCTTCGCCTCCGAATCGGGCAATGCCCGCGCCCTGGCCCAGCGCCTGGGCGCGGACCCGGACCTGCAGCCGCACGCACCGCAGGTCCTGGCCTTCGACCAGATCGATGTCGCCAGCCTCGGCCACGGCGACGTACTGCTGGCCATCTCCAGTTCGTTTGGTGATGGCGAGCCGCCGGCCAACGGCGAACACTTCTTCGACAGCCTGCGCCAGACCACCGCACTGCCGGGCCTGCGTTACGCCGTGTTCGGGCTCGGCGACACCGGCTACCCCAACTTCTGCGGCTTCACCAAGGCGCTGGACACGGCGCTGAGCGAGCGCAAGGCGATCCCGCTGCTGCATCGCGTGGATGCCGACCTCGGCTACGAACAGTTCTTCCAGCAATGGCGGCCGGTGCTGGGCCAGGTGCTGCAGGGGGATCTGGCTGCCGGCCAGGACCTGCGGCTGCAGGTGACTGCGTATGGTGAGGACAACGCCTTCGCCGCCCCCATCCTCGAACGCCGTCGCCTGAACAGCCAAGGCCCGGCGGCCTGGCATCTGCAACTCGACATTGCCGGCAGCGGCATGGCCTACCGGGCCGGCGACACCCTGCACGTGATGCCCGACAACGATCCGTCACTGCTGCAGGCGCTGGCCACCTGGTACGGCGACCCTGCCGCGGTCGCAGCCCTGCAGGACCGCGAACTGCGCCTGCCCAGCAAGGGCGTGCTGCGCGAACTGGCCCGCCTCAGTGGCAGCGAACCGTTGAAGAACCTGCTCAAAGTCAGCCAGAAACGCGAGCTGGAGGCCTACCTGCATGGGCTGGACGTGCTGGACCTGCTACAGGACCACGCGACCCCGGACAGCGTGCCGCTGGAACGGCTGTGCAGCCTGCTCTCGCAGCGCCTGCCCCGCGCCTATTCGATTGCCTCCCATCCTGGCGATGACCAGGTAAGCCTGTGCGTGCGCGAAGTGCACTACACCCTGCGCGGCCGCGAGCGCTTCGGTACGGCCACCGGCAGCCTGCTGCATGGCAGTGGCCATGCCCGCGTGTACTGCCGCTCCAACCCCGGCTTCCATCTGCCCGACGCCCTCGACGCGCCACTGCTGATGGTCGGCACCGGCACCGGCATCGCGCCGCTGATGGGCCTGATGCAGGAACTACAGGCGGGCGCCTGTGCGCGCGATGTGCATCTGGTGTTCGGCGAGAAGCATCGCGAGCACGATTATCTGTACCGCGAGCAGCTGCAGGCCTGGCAGTCTGGCGGCCTGCTGGCCGGGCTGCATACCGCCTTCTCGCGTGACGGTACCGAAAAGGTCTATGTGCAGCACCTGCTGCAGCAACGCGCCGACGACGTGCGCGACCTGCTGTCACGTGGTGGGCATCTGTACCTGTGTGGCAACAAGCGGCATCTGGAAGGCGCGGTCCGCGAGGCCATCGACGCGATCGGCGGTCAGGGACAGTGGGACGCACTGCGCGGTGAAGGCCGCACGCATTGCGAGTTGTATTGACGCCGGGATCCATTCCTGCAGCCCCAGCGCCCCGGTGCTGGTCCGGGTGATGATCGTACGCGCATGGCACTCCCGTTCGCCGCAGCATCGGTTCGGCATGGCCCCGACACGGCGCTGGGCGTTCATCCAGTGGGCAACCGGTACCTGATGATCTCACTTCTGTAGAGCCGAGCCCACGCTCGGCTCCCCTTCTCGGCAACGCGGAAAGCAGCCGAGCATGGGCTCGGTTCTACAGCGCGGGTCAATCGCTGACGATGCGGCCGTCCACCATGCGTGCGACCTGCTGGCCGAACACGTCCACGTCATGCGGGTCATGGCTGATCAGCAGCAGCGGAATGCCGGTCTCATCCAGCACCGCCTGCAGTTCCTGCCGCAGGTGCTGGCGCAGGTCATGGTCCAGCGCGGCAAACGGCTCGTCCAGCAGCAGCGCCTGCGGCTGGGTCACCAGGGCGCGGGCCAGCGCGGTACGCTGGCGCTGGCCGCCGGAGACCTGCGATGGCAGCAGGTCGGCCACGTGATCGATGCGAAATGCCTGCAACCAGCGCTCCACCGCGTCGATTCGCGCACCGCGGCGCGGATTGAACCAGCCACCTTCCAGGCCGAAGGCCACGTTCTGGCGCACGCTCAGGTGCGGGAACAGCGCGTAGTCCTGGAAGACATAGCCCAGCCGGCGCCGTTGCGGTGGCAGGTTCATCCCACTGCCGCTGTCGAACAGCGTCTGGCCCTGCAGCCGCACATGGCCACGCCAGGGCCGCAGCAGGCCGGCCACCGCTTTCAGGGTCAGGCTCTTGCCCGCGCCCGAGGGGCCGAACAGCACCACCTGGCGCTGCGTGCATTGCAGCGCCACGTCCAGCACGAACTGCGGCGTCGCCGCCTGCATCGGCCGGTGTACCTGCAGGTCAAGCCACATCGCGCAGCTCCTGGCGGCGCCCGCCGACCAGCCGCGCGGCCAGCAGCAGGATGACGATGCACACCACCGAGGTGAGGATCACCAGCGCATTGGCCTTGCCGTCCTGCCCGGCCTGCACTGCCTCGTAGATGGCGATGGACAGCGTCTGGGTGCGGCCCGGGATGCTGCCCGCCACCATCAGCGTCGCCCCGAACTCGCCCATAGCGCGCGCGAACGCCAGCAGCAGGCCGGCGAGAATGCCGCGCCAGGCCAGCGGCAGGGTAATGCGGAAGAACACCGCCGCCTCGGACACGCCCAGCGTGCGCGCAGCATTCTCCAGCTGGCCATCGACGCCTTCGAACGCAGCCCGCGCCGGTTTGAACACCAGCGGCAGCGAGGCCACCGCGGCGGCAATCACCGCTGCCTGCCAGGTGAACACCAGGTTGATGCCGAACCACGACTGCAGCCACACGCCGATCGGGCCGTTGCGCCCGATCAGCACCAGCAGGTAGTAGCCCAGCACTGTCGGCGGCAACACCATCGGCAGGGTCAGCACCGAATCCAGCAGCTCACGGCCGGGAAAGCGCCGGCGTGCCAGCAGCGCGCCCAGTGCCACGCCCAGCACCAGGTTGATCGCCGTGGCCCAGCCGGCCACTTTCAGCGACAAGCCCAGCGCGCTCCAGTCCAGATCCATGCCTCAGGGCTTGCCGAACCCGTGCTTGACCAGGATCGCCTGGCCCTGCGGCGAGCGGACGAAGGCGGTGAAGCGCTTCGCCTCCACCGCCTGGGTGCTGGCCTGGATCACCGCCAGTGGATAGGCGATGCGCCCGCTCACCGGCACCTCGAAGGCCCGGCGCATGCGGTCCGGCATCGCCTGCGCGTCGGTGGCATAGACGAAGCCGGCATCCACTTCACCCCGTGCCACGTAATCCAGCGACTGCCGCACGTTCTGGGTAGTGATGGCCTTGCCCTGCACCGCCGGCCACAGCCCGGCTTTCTCCAGCGCGCCCTTGGCGTAGCGGCCCACCGGCACGCTGTCCGGGTTGCCCAGCGCGATGCGCTGCACGCCGGCATCGGCCAGATCCTTCAGCGCACGCGGTGCGGCCTTGGCCTGCGGCGGCACCACCACCCACAGCGCGTTCACCGCGAACACTTCGCGGGTGCCGGGTGCCAGCAGCTTCTGCTGCTCGGCCTGGTCCATCGTGGTTTCGTCGGCCGAGGCCAACACATCCACCGGCGCACCGCGGCTGATCTGCTGCAGCAGCACGCCGGAGGCCGCAAAGTTGAAATCGACCTTGGTGCCCGGATGGGCCTTCTCGTAGGCCGCACCCAGTTCGCGGAAACTCTCGGTCAGGCTCGAGGCCGCCGACACCGTCAGGTCGGCCGCCCAGGCCGGCATCGCTGCCAGCAACCCAAGTAACAACAGTCCTGCACGCTTCATCATCTGCCCCCGGTGGGTCTCAGTCTGGTTCGGATTCATCGGCCATGGCGAGCGCGGCCAGACGCTCAGGTTGCAGCAGCAGGATCTCGCGCTGTTTGACCGCGATCACACCATCATCGCTCAAGCGCCGCAGCACACGGCTGGCGGTTTCCGGTGCCATGCGCAGGTAGTTGGCGATTTCGGTGCGGGCCATGGTCAGGTTGAAGCGCGTGGCGGAGAATCCGCGCCGCGCGTAACGCTCGGACATGTCCAGCAGGAACGCGGCCATGCGCTCCTCGGTGCGGTGGTTGGCGGCCAGCGTGGCGACCTTGCCGATCTCCGCACTGAGCAGGCTGAACAGCTTGGCCTGCAGCCCGGGCATGCGCGTGGCCAGCAGGCTCAGCTTGGGAAACGAAATGCGGCACAGGTGCACGGTATCCAGCGCCACCGCATTGCAGGGGAAGCGCGAACCATGGATGGCATTGAGACCGATCACTTCACCGGGCAGGGCAAAGCCGAGCACCTGCTCGTTGCCCTGGCTGTCATCGATGAAGGTCTTGACCATGCCTGCACGCACCGCGGCAATGGAATCGAACTGCTCTCCGGCATGGAAGATGTAGTCACCGGCATGGAACGGACCGACATGGTCGACCAGCACGTGCAGGTCACCCAGCGCGGTCTTGTCATAGCCCTGCGAGATACAGGCATCGGAAAACGCACAGGTGCTGCAGAAATGCAGCGCATCGCCGTCATCGGCGGCCGCGGGGTTCGGTGTGGCCTGGCCAAGGCGGCCGCGGGAAGGCGGATTGAAGGACATCGGGGCGACACTCAAGCGCTGGCGACCGCCGGCCGGAAACATGCCGCCATCATACGCCACAGCAGGCGCCCTTCTTCGGCCAGGCGCAGCACGCGCGCATCCCAGTGGGCCCAGCCGCGTGCAAGCAGCGGTTGCAGTGCCGGCGTTGCCTCGGCGAAACAATCCTCAAAGGCGACGTCGTTGCGCCACTCGAAGGCGGCGGCATCCACCGAATGGTCGCAGGCAAGGCTCTGCGCGACCTCCGCCGACAGCCGCTCCTGCTCGGACAGGATCAGCCCGGCGGTCACGCCGATCTGGCCCGCCTGCAGGCGTGACTGCCACCTTGCAAGGTCGTCCTCCAACCGGTAGAACACCTCGCCGATCTGGCTGCAGGCCGCCAGCCCCAGGCCGACGAAATCGCTACGGTCCCGACGTGGCACGCCAGCCAGGTCGCAATGGCGCTGGCCATCGCCGGGCCCATTGGGATCGGGCAGGTCACCGCGCTGGTAGTGGTCGCCACCGATGGCGACGTAGCCGGCATCGCCAAGCAGCCGCCAGGCCTGCAGCCATTGCCCGGCCGCCGGCTGTTCCGGCAACCCGCACGGCGCGGGCAGCAGCACCCGTTCGGGTGCCTCGGCCAGCACCTCATGCACGCGTTCGATGAAGCCCTGATCCGCGAGCGATGGCACCCGCAACTGGTAGTAGCGCGCAGTGAACCCAACCTGGCGTGACTGCGCCAGCAGGGTCGGCCCCAGTGCATCGGCGCGGTCGATCACGGTCAGCCGGGTACAGCCCACCGCACGCAGCTGCGCCGGGGCCAGCGTACTGCCGGCATCCAGCCGCACTTCCACCTGTGGCCGCGCCACCGTGCGCAGCGCCTGCGGCACGGCGTCCAGCAGCTGGCCCAGCGCGCTGGTGCCGAGCACCTCGGCCAGACCCAGCTGCAGCACCATGGCCACCACTTCGCGGTCGTCGGCCAGCACATCGGCCTGGCGCCGCAGGGCGGTCAGCAGCATGTCCAGATAGACGGTGGCGGTGGTCACCTGCCCTGCCCGCCCCGACTGGAAGCCGAGGGTCAGGCAGCGCGGGATCAGGTGTTCGTTGCTGGCACGCACGGCCGCGCGCCAGCCACTTTCGCCGAAGCCAGGACTGAACTGGTCGGCGGCCGGAAACAGCACGTGGCGCGGCTGCTGCAGCAATGCCGCCTGCAGTGCGGTGTCTCCGCTTGCATCGAAGGGAAAGCTCATGGCGGACATTCTCCAGCGTTCCTCTGCGCAGGGTCCTGATTGAAATCAAGCGCGGCGCATCCTTGGATGCATGCCGGCCAGCGGTCGGCACTACCTGGCCACCCGCGGCGCCACACCGCTACGTCGTGCGTGTGCGGTCAGCCGCGGCCGCGTCGATGGCTTCGGGCAGGTCGGTTTCGTGGTCGATCTGCGGGAAATGCCGGCGCTCCATCCGGCGGATCGCGAAGTGCATCCACGCCAGCGCCGTGGCCACCAGCACGAACAGCAGCATGAAACAGCTGCTCCAGATGCCCAGCGCATCGTTCAGCGCACCGAACACGATGGGCAGGATGAAGCCACCCAGGCCACCGATCATGCCGACCACGCCGCCCACCGCACCCACGTGCTGCGGGTAGTACACCGGAATGTGCTTGTAGACCGCCGCCTTGCCCAGCGACATGAAGAAGCCCAGCACGAACACCAGCACGGTGAACATCACGACGCCGATGGCCAGGTGGAAGTGGATCGGACCGTGGATGCCCTTCACCACATACTCGGTATCCGGGTACGCCAGCAGGAAGGTGCAGATGGCCGAGACGCCGAAGGTCCAGTACATCACCCGCCGCGCACCGATCCTGTCGGCCATCCAGCCACCGACCACGCGGAACAGGCTGGCCGGAATCGAATAACAGGCCGCCAGCATGCCGGCATGGCCCACGTCCATGCCGTAGGCGCCCACCAGGTAGTGCGGCAGCCACAGTGCCAGGGCGACGAAGCCGCCGAACACGAAGAAGTAGTACAGCGAGAAGCGCCACACCTGCAGATTCTTCAGCGGTGCCATCTGCTCGGCGAACGGCACCGGCTTGACGCCGTCACGGCGGCGCTGCTCCAGCGACGGGTCTTCCTTGCTGAACAGGAAGAACAGCACGGCAGTGACCGCCAGCGCCACCGCCCAGACCTTGGCCACCATGGTCCAGCCGGCCGCCACCATCACCAGCGGCGCCAGCAGCTTGGTCACCGCTGAACCGATGTTGCCCGCGCCGAAGATGCCCAGTGCCGTGCCCTGCCTGCTGGCCGGGAAGAACTTGGACACATAGGCCACGCCCACCGAGAAGTTGCCACCGGCAATGCCCACGCACAGCGCAGCGAACAGGAACTGGGTGTAGGTGTGGGCGTAGGTCAGCATCCAGGTGGCCACCGCGCCACACAGCATCACCAGCACCATCACCTTGCGGCCACCGAACTGGTCCGACCAGATGCCAAGGAACACCCGGCTGATCGATCCGGTCAGCACCGGGGTGGCGATCAGCAGGCCGAACTGGGTGTCGTTCAGCCCCAGCTGCTCGCTGATCTGGATGCCGATGATCGAGAAGATCATCCACACCGCGAAGCACACGGTGAAGGCGAAGGTGCTCAGCCACAGCGCACGCTGCTGCTGCCCGGCACTGACGGGGGCAAGGGCCTGGTTCATGCAATCTCCTTTCCCAAGAGTGGGTCAGCCGTTCCCGGCTTCAGCTTCGATCTCATCCAGCCCGCGCACGGGGTAGCGTTCCTGCAGCTGCAGCAGGTAGGCCTGCACCTCGCGCTGGCGCACCTGCAGTTCCAGGTAGTCGCGGATCTGCGGCAGCACCGCCTCGAAAGGCTGCGGCTGTCCCTCCTCGCGCGCGTCGATGCAGACCACGTGGTAGCCCCAGCGCGATTCCACCGGGAAACCGGCCAGGCCCTCGCGCAGGCGGAACACCTGCCGATCGAACTCGGGCGTGGTCTGCCCGCGCTGCAGCCAGCCCAGGTCACCGCCCTCGCTGCTGGAAGGGCAGCGCGAATGGCGCATTGCAAAATCGGCGAACAGGTGCGGAGCCTCCTTCAGCTCGGCCACCAGCCGCTCGCCTTCGTTGCGTGCATCCAGCCGCCCGGCCACGTCATCGGCCGGTGCCGCCAGCAGGATATGGCGCAGGCGCACGCGATCGGGCGAACGGAAGCGTTCCGGGTTCTGTTCGAAATAGCGCCGGCAGTCCTCGTCGCTGGGCACGCGGTCTTCGATCGCGTCCTCGATCAGCTGCTGGATCAGCACTTCCTCGTCACTCACCCGGCCACCCTGCGCTGCGTGCAGGCCCAACCGCTGCACCTCAAGGCGCAGCAGCTCGCGCACCACCAGCGCACGTGCCGCCTCGGCCCGCGACTGTTCCGGACGCATCGCCCGGTGGTGCTGCATCTCGCGGGCGATGTCGGCCTCGCTGATCGCGGTCTCGTCCACGTAAAGCCGGCACGGCGCCGGTTGCCCGAGCGAGCGCGGCCCCTGCGCCCCCGCCTCGTGGTGGTGCGAATGGGCCTCGGCCGGAACCGGGGCATTGGAGTCGATCACGGTGATCGGCAGGAACTTCGGCAGGCTGCCCATGGCTTACTCCCGCGGGCCGTAGCGAAGCGGGGCCTGGCGACGGCGCACCACCTGGTACGGCCGCCACAGATAGCTGATCGGAATGCTCCACACGTGCACCAGGCGGGTGAACGGCGCGATCAGGAACAGGGTCAGGCCCAGGAAGATGTGCATCTTGTAGACCCAGCTGACACCCTCGATGTAATCGGCGGCGCCGGCACGGAAGGTCACGATGTGCTGCGCCCACTCGGCCAGCTGCACCATCACCCCACCGTCGAGGTGGCCGGAGGAGATGCGGATGCTGTACAAGCCCAGGCACAGCTGGGCGAACAGCAGCACCAGCACCAGCGTGTCACCGAAACTGCCGGTGGCCCGCACCCGTGCATTGAACAGCCGGCGCACCAGCAGGATGCTGATGCCGATGAAGCACAGCGCACCGAACACGCCGCCCACCACCATCGCCAGCATCTGCTTCTGCGAGGAGGTGATGAAGTGCTCGTACACCGCATGCGGGGTCAGCAGGCCCACCAGGTGGCCACCGAGAATGGCCAGGATGCCGATGTGGAAGCAGTTGCTGCCGATGCGCATGCCTTTGTCCGACAGCATCTGGCTGGAGCCGGTGCGCCAGGTGTACATGGCCTTGTCATAGCGGGCCCAGCTGCCGATCAGCAGCACCGCCACGGCGATGTACGGGTAGTACTGGAAGGCGAATTGATGCAGGTAGTAGTTCATGGCTGGACCTCACGGTGCACGGGACGCCCGGGCGAGCGCGTCGGTGGCTTGCAGTCTTCGGCAGGAGCTTCGGCGCCGAAGCGCACCGCCTCCTCTTCCCACAACCGGTCCATCGCCTCGGCGGTATCGTCGCGGGGTTCCTCGCTGGCGCGTTGCCGCAGCGCCTCCAGGTTGATCTTGCCGTCGCCGGCCTCCACCAGGATTTCCAGCAGCGGCACATGCGGCAGTTTGCGCTCGGCCGCACGTGCGGCCAGCATCCCGGCGATATGGCCGATGTGGTGCAGCCATTCGCGGGCCTCCTCCTGCGGCCGGTGCGCCAGGAATTCCAGCAGCAGTGGCAGGTAGTCCGGCAGTTCGCGGGCATCGAGCTCGAAACCCGCGCGGCGGTAGGTCTCCACCAGGTCGACCATGGCCTGGCCACGGTCACGCGATTCGCCATGGATGTGTTCAAACAGCAGCAGGCTCATCGAGCGGCCGCGGTCGAAGGTCGCCAGCCAGGCGGCCTGCGCGTCCAGCGGATCGCTGTCCAGCAGCTGCTGAACGAAGCCGCGCAGCTGCTGGCGGCGGCCAGCCGACAACGCGGCCTGGTCACAGGCGGCCAGCAGCTCGTCGCCGTGCTGCCACAGTTCTTCGCGGGGGTAATCCAGCAGCACCCCGACCAGCTTCAGGACGCTCATTCGACCACCTCCTTGCGGCGCCGGTGATTCGGCCCGTTGTTGACCACGAAGCTGGTGGTCTTGCGCTGGCCGAACAGGTCGGCCGGGCTGTCACCGTTGCAGCCGTTGCCGAAGGTGAAGCCGCAGCCGCCGCGCTCGCCGAAGGCATCGTTGGCGTACTCGCGATGGCCGGTGGGAATCACGAAACGGTCCTCGTAGTTGGCGATGGCCAGGTAGCGGTACATCTCCTCCACCTGGGCGATGCTCAGCCCGGCCTGGTCAAGTACCGCGGTGTCCTCCACGCCATCCACGTTCTTGGCCCGGCGCCAGGCGCGCATCGCCATCAGCCGTTCCAGCGCGCGCACCACCGGCGCTTCGTCGCCCGCGGTCAGCAGGTTGGCCAGGTAGCGCACCGGGATGCGCAGCGACGCCACGTCCGGCAGCTCGCCGCTCATGCCGATGCGGCCCCGCTCGGCGGCCGACTGGATCGGCGACAGCGGCGGCACGTACCAGACCATCGGCAGCGTGCGGTATTCCGGGTGCAGCGGCAGGGCCAGCTTCCAGTCGATGGCCAGCTTGTACACCGGCGACTGCCTGGCCGCTTCCAGCCAGCTGTCCGGGATGCCTTCCTTGCGCGCAGCAGCGATCACCGCCGGGTCTTCCGGGTCCAGGAAGATGTCCAGGTGTGCCTGGTACAGATCCTTCTCCGCGGCCACCGAAGCGGCCTCGGCAATCCGGTCGGCGTCGTACAGCATCACACCCAGGTAGCGGATGCGGCCCACGCAGGTTTCCGAACACACCGTGGGCTCGCCCATCTCGATGCGCGGGTAGCAGAAGATGCACTTCTCCGACTTGCCGCTCTTCCAGTTGTAGTAGATCTTCTTGTACGGGCAGGCCGACACGCACATGCGCCAGCCGCGGCACTTGTCCTGGTCGATCAGCACGATGCCGTCTTCCTCTCGCTTGTAGATCGCACCGGACGGGCACGCCGACACGCACGCCGGGTTCAGGCAGTGCTCGCACAGGCGCGGCAGGTACATCATGAAGGTCTTTTCGAAGGCCCCGTAGATCTCCTTCTGCACTTCATTGAAGTTGTAGTCGCGCGAGCGCTTGCTGAACTCCGAACCGAGGATCTCCTCCCAGTTCGGGCCCCACTCGATCTTCTGCATGCGCTCGCCGCTGATCAGCGAGCGCGGCCGCGCGGTCGGCTGGTGCTGGCTGTCCTTGGCGGTGTGCAGGTTCTGGTAGTCGAAGTCGAACGGCTCGTAGTAGTCGTCGATCTGCGGCAGGTCCGGGTTGGCGAAGATCTTGGCCAGCATCCGCCAGCGGCCACCGGCGCGCGGCACCAGCTTGCCGGCGCGGGTACGCACCCAGCCGCCATTCCACTTGTCCTGGTTCTCCCACTCCTTGGGGTAGCCGATGCCTGGCTTGGTTTCCACGTTGTTGAACCAGGCGTACTCGACGCCCTCGCGCGAGGTCCAGACGTTCTTGCAGGTGATCGAGCAGGTATGGCAGCCGATGCACTTGTCCAGGTTCAGTACCATCGCGATCTGTGCACGGACCTTCATCACACCACCTCCTTGCTGGCCGATACCGAAGCACCAGCGGGCTGTTCATCGGTCGCTCCTGCGCGTCCTGCGCCCGCGACACTCGAACTTCCCTGTTCATCGTCCAGCCAATCGATCTTGTCCATCTTGCGGACGATCACGAACTCATCGCGGTTGGTGCCGCAGGTGCCGTAGTAGTTGAAACCGTACGCCAGCTGCGCGTAGCCACCGATCATGTGGGTGGGCTTGAGCACGATGCGGGTGACCGAATTGTGGATGCCGCCACGGGTGCCGGTGATCTGCGAGCCCGGCACGTTGATGATGCGTTCCTGGGCGTGGTACATCATCGCCATGCCGGGCATCACCCGCTGGCTGACCACCGCTCTCGCGGCGATCGCACCGTTGACGTTGAACAGCTCGATCCAGTCGTTGTCGACGATGCCGGCACTGCGCGCATCGTCCTCGCTCAGCCACACGATGGGGCCGCCACGCGACAGCGTCTGCATGATCAGGTTGTCGCTGTAGGTGCTGTGGATGCCCCACTTCTGGTGCGGGGTGATCCAGTTCAGCACGATCTCCTTGTTGCCGTTCGGGCGCTGGTTCAGCAGCGGCTCCACCGTGCGCGTGTTGACCGGCGGCCGGTAGCTCATGAAGGCCTCGCCGAAGTCGATCATCCACTCATGATCCTGGTAGAACTGCTGGCGCCCGGTCACGGTGCGCCACGGAATCAGCTCGTGCACGTTGGTGTAGCCCGCGTTGTAGCTGACGTTGTCGTCCTCCAGGCCCGACCAGATCGGCGAGGAGATGATCTTGCGCGGCTGCGCCTGGATGTCACGGAAGCGGATCGCCTCGTGTTCCTTGCCCACCGCCAGGTGGGTGTGCTCGCGGCCGGTGAACGTGCCCAGCGATTCCCAGGCCTTCACTGCCACGTGGCCGTTGGTCTCCGGGGCAAGGTGCAGGATCACTTCGGCCGCGTCGATGGCGGTCTCGATGGCCGGTCGTCCCTGGCTGACGCCCTCGGCGTGCACGGTATGGTTGAGCTTGCCGAGGAAATCGATCTCGTGCTTCGTATCCCAGTTCATGCCCTTGCCACCGTTGCCGAGCTTGTCCAGCAGCGGGCCCAGCGAGGTGAACTTGCGATACAGGTTGGGGTAATCGCGCTCGACCACCGTCATCGACGGCATGGTCTGGCCCGGGATGGCCTCGCACTCGCCCTTCTTCCAGTCGGCCACGCCGAACGGCATGCCCAGCTCATTGGGCGTGTCATGCAGGGTCGGCACCAGCACCAGGTCCTTTTCAACGCCCAGCACGCCCGGTGCCATGTCGCTGAGGGTGCGTGCCACGCCCTTGAAGATGTCCCAGTCGCTGCGCGATTCCCAGGCCGGGTCCACCGCCTTGGACAGCGGGTGGATGAAGGGATGCATGTCCGAGGTGTTGAGGTCGTCCTTCTCGTACCAGGTGGCCGTGGGCAGCACGATGTCCGAATACAGCGCGGTGGTGCACATGCGGAAATCGAGCGTGACCAGCAGGTCCAGCTTGCCCTCCGGAGCTTCGTCATGCCACTTCACTTCCTGCGGCTTGATCGCGCCCATTTCGCCCAGGTCCTTGCCCTGCAGGCCATGGCGCGTGCCGAGCAGGTGGCGCAGCATGTATTCATGGCCCTTGCCCGAGGAACCCAGCAGGTTCGAGCGCCAGATGAACATCATGCGCGGGTGGTTCTGCTGTGCATCCGGGTCGGCGAAGGCGAAGTCCAGCGAGCCGTCCTTGAACTTGCCCAGCGCGTAGTCGGCCGGGGCCACGCCGGCCGCTTCGGCCTCGCGCACCAGCTGCAGCGGGTTGCGGTCCAGCTGCGGGGTGCTGGGCAGCCAGCCCATGCGCACCGCGCGCAGGTTCAGGTCGGCCAAGCTGCCGCTGTACTTGCTGGCATCGGCCAGCGGTGACAGCAGCTCATCCACCTGCAGCTTCTCGTAGCGCCACTGCCCGGTGTTGAAGTAGAAGAACGAAGTGCCGTTCATATGCCGCGGCGGGCGGCTCCAGTCCAGGCCGAAGGCCAGCGGCTGCCAGCCGGTCTGCGGGCGCAGCTTTTCCTGGCCCACGTAGTGCGCCCAGCCGCCACCGGTCTGGCCCACGCAGCCGCACATGATCAGCATGTTGATCAGGCCGCGGTAGTTCATGTCGTTGTGGAACCAGTGGTTCATGCCCGCGCCGACGATGATCATCGAACGGCCGTGGGTCTTGTCGGCGGTGCGGGCGAACTCACGGGCGATCTCGATCACTTCGGCGCGCGACACGCCGGTGATGCGTTCCTGCCAGGCCGGCGTGCCTGGCACCATGTCGTCGAAGCTGGTGGCCACGTTGCCGCCGCCGAAGCCACGGTCGACGCCATACTGGGCCAGCAGCAGGTCGTAGACCGTGGCCACCAGGGTGTCGCCGCCGTCGGCCAGGGCCAGACGACGCACCGGCATGTTGCGGTCGAGCACGTCCTCGGCCGGGGCCGCGGTCCAGCCGTCGGTCTCGATGCCGCCGAAGTACGGGAAGCTGACCGCTTCAATGCCCTCATGGCCGTCGGCCAGGCTCAGCCGCAGGCGGGTATCGGCGCCGTTGCTCTCCTTTTCCTCGATGTTCCACTTGCCCTTTTCGCCCCAGCGGAAGCCGATGGAGCCGTTGGGCACCACGATCTGGCCGCTGCTCTCGTCGTAGGCCAGGGTCTTCCAGTCGGGGTTGTTGGCCTCGCCCAGCCCACCCAGCTCGCTGGCGCGCAGGAAGCGCCCCGGCACCAGGCGGCCATCCTCGCGGCGCTCCAGGCGCACCAGCATCGGCATGTCCGAATACTGGCGGCAGTAGTCCTGGAAATACTGCGAAGGCGAATCGACATGGAACTCGCGCAGGATCACATGGCCGAAGGCAAAGGCCAGTGCCGCGTCGGTACCCTGCTTGGGGTGCAGCCAGTGGTCGGTCAGCTTGGCCAGCTCGGAATAGTCCGGGCAGATCGCCACCGTCTTGGTGCCGTTGTAGCGCGCCTCGGTGAAGAAGTGCGCATCGGGCGTGCGCGTCTGCGGCACGTTCGAGCCCCAGGCGATGATGTAGCGGCTGTTGTACCAGTCGGCCGATTCGGGCACGTCGGTCTGTTCACCCCAGATCTGCGGCGAGGCCGGCGGCAGGTCGCAGTACCAGTCGTAGAAGGACAGGCAGGCGCCGCCCAGCAGCGACAGGTAACGCGCGCCCGCGGCATAGGACACCATCGACATCGCCGGGATCGGCGAGAAGCCGACCACGCGATCCGGCCCGTACTGCTTCACCGTGTACAGGTTGGAGGCGGCGATGATCTCGTTGGCCTCTTCCCACTGCAGGCGCACGAAGCCGCCCATGCCACGGCGGGTCTTGTACGAGCGCGCTTTGTCCTTGTCCTCGACGATGCTGGCCCAGGCATCCACCGGCGCCATGTTCCTGCGGGCTTCACGCCACAGGCGCAGCAGGGTGCCGCGGATCAGCGGGTACTTCAGGCGGTTGGCGCTGTACAGGTACCAGGAATAGCTGGCGCCACGCGGGCAGCCACGCGGTTCATGGTTGGGCAGGTCCGGGCGCGTGCGCGGGTAGTCGGTCTGCTGGGTTTCCCAGGTGACCAGGCCGTTCTTGACGTAGATCTTCCAGCTGCACGAACCGGTGCAGTTCACCCCGTGTGTGGAGCGGACGATCTTGTCGTACTGCCAGCGCTGGCGGTAACTGTTTTCCCAGTCGCGGCCCTCGCTCTTGGCAAAACCATGGCCATCGGCAAAGGTCTGGGGTTCACGCTTGAAGAACTGCAAGCGATCAAGGAAATAACTCATCGTGGATCTCCCTTTGCGGACATCGGCATCGTGGCTGGGGTGTTCATTGGCTTCGGTGCATTGCTCGGGTTGTCAGCTGGGCTGCCCCTAGCAGGGGGTTTCAGCACCGCGCCGGTAGTACCACCACCAGGTCACGGCCAGGCAGGTGAAGTAGAAAGCGATGAATCCGTACAGCGCCATGTCGGGGCTGCCGGTCAAGGTGATGGACGAGCCGTAGCTCTTGGGGATGAAGAAACCGCCGTAGGCACCGATCGCGCCGGAGAAACCGACCACGGCGGCCGATTCGATGCTGGCCTGGTGCCCGGCAGCGGCCTTGCCCTCGGCGCTGTCGTTGGCCGACCAGCGCTCATGCAGGGTGCGGAAGATCACCGGAATCATGCGGAAGGTGGTGCCGTTGCCGATGCCGCTGAGCACGAACAGCGCCATGAAGCTGAGCAGGAACCCGTAGAAGCTGCCGCCCTGGCCGTCGCTGGGCAGGAAGTGCAGCACGCCGAACACCGCGGCGATCATCAGCGCGAACACCCAGAAGGTCAGGCGCGCGCCGCCCCAGCGGTCGGCCATGCTGCCGCCCACCGAGCGCATCAGCGCGCCCAGCAGGGGGCCGATGAAGGCGTAGGCCAGCGGGTTCACGTCCGGGAACTGGCTCTTGACCAGCATCGGGAAGCCGGCCGAGAAGCCGATGTAGGAACCAAAGGTGCCGATGTACAGCCAGCACATCAGCCAGTTGTGCTTGCGGCGGAAGATCACCGCCTGCTCGGCGAACGAAGAACGGGCGCTGGTCAGGTCATTCATGCCGAACCATGCCGCCACCGCGCAGACCACGATGGCCGGCACCCAGATGAAGCCGGCGTTCTGCAGGTACAGCGGTGCCCCGCCCTCCACCGCCGGCTGCGGCGCGCCACCCAGCGCACCAAACACGCCCGCGGTGATCACCAGCGGAATGACCGCCTGGGCGACCGACACGCCCACATTGCCCAGGCCCGCGTTCAGGCCCAGCGCCAGGCCCTGCTTCTGCTTGGGGTAGAAGAACGAGATGTTGGACATCGACGAAGAGAAATTCGCCCCGCCGAAGCCACACAGGATCGCGATCACCACGAACACCCAGTACGGGGTGGCCGGGTTCTGCACGGCGAAGCCCAGCCAGATCGTCGGTGCCAGCAGCGAGGCGGTGGACAGCGCCGTCCAGCGGCGGCCACCGAAGATCGGGATGACGAAGGAATAGAAGATGCGCAGCGTGGCGCCGGACAGGCTGGGCAGGGCCACCAGCCAGAACAGCTGGTCGGTGCTGAAGCTGAAGCCGATCTTCGGCAGGCTGATGGTCACTGCCGAGAACAGCACCCAGACCGCGAAGGCCAGCAGCAGCGACGGAATGGAGATGACCAGGTTGCGGGTGGCAACCCGTTTGCCGGTGCGCTCCCAGTAGCCAGCGTCTTCCGGCGCCCAGTCGCTGATGACGCGGCCGGGCCTCGCAGTGCTTCGGACAACAGGATCGCTACCGACGGTCATACATGGCTCCAGGGCTGTGGAATGACGTGGGTACTGCTTTCAAGTTGTAACCCGTCGTCATGGGCCTCATTAGGCCCGCACTGCGCGATGACGGGGTTGATCTGGATCAATCAGGGGCGGGTTTCCACCCTGCCCCTGACAAATGTCAAACCGGTGACTCGGTACTGCCGCGGCGGCTCACGCCGCGCTGGCGCACGCTGTCACGCACGTCCACATCGAACTGCAGCTGCAGCGTGGTGCCGTCATCCAGGTACAGCGCAAAGCCGAGCCCATCACGGCACGGCAGGCGCCCGGCCAGGCCGTCCACCGCCTCACGCGGCAGCACCAGCCGGCAGTAGGTGCCACCGTCGAGCAGCACCGCCTGGTCGCCGCCGTGCAGCGACACCGCCGTGCCCCAGCCGCCGTTGCCGCCGAACCGGGTCAGGTTCTCGACCGATTCACCGGCCAGCAGCTGCGCCAGTTCAGCCTCATCCAGGCGCAGACGCATCGCTTGTTCCTGCAGCTGCACCTTCATGAGGCGACATCCTCCCACTGGGCGGGGGTATTGCAGTTGACCAGGGCGCTTTCGTCGGCGGGGGACAGGCGCACCGCGTGTGCGCCGAGACGGTGTTGCAGGGCCTGCAGCGAACGCGGGCCAAGGGGATCGTGGATCATGCTTTCAAGGACTGTACGGCTTTCATTGTCCACATTAAACAGCATCGGAAGCGGATGACCGTCATAGATCGTGCAGCGGCCAGACTGCGCATCACGCAATTGCTGAAGCAGTCGGGGGGTCAGCCGGGGCGTATCCACCGGCACCACCCAAGCCGGCCCATCGGGCATCTGCAGGGCCACGCTGTACAGGCCGCCCAGCGGGCCGCAGCGGGCCACCCGGTCGGGAATGCCATCAAAGGCCGGATAGCGACCGCTCACCCAGACCCGCTCCGCACCTGCCAGCATCAGCAGGCCGCGCATGTGTTCCAGCAGGGTCCGCCCCTGCCAGGGCAGCATCGCCTTGTCGCGGCCCATGCGGCTGGACAGCCCGCCCGCCAGCACGATGCCGGCCATCGGCGCGCTCATGGCAGCGCCACGCCCTCATCCACGCATGGCGTGGATCTACTGGGCCCCACCGTCAGTAGAGCCACGCCATGCGTGGCTGCCAGTGGCGTGGATTCATTCGTGGGCATGGTCATGCACCGGCGCGTCGTCGGCATGGCAGAGGCTGCAGCCTTCGGTCCATTCGCTGTCGCCGTCCTGGTAATGCTCCTGCTTCCAGATCGGGCACTGGTGCTTGACCGCTTCGATCAGCTGCCGGCAGGCACGGAAGGCTTCATCGCGGTGCGGGCTGCCTGCAGCCACCACAACCGCCACCTCGCCCACCGCCAGGCGGCCCTTGGCGTGGGCCACATACAGCTTCAGCTTCGGCCCGTAGGCGGCCTGCACCTCGGCGGCCAGCCGCTGCACCTCGTTCAGCACCAGCGGCTCGAACAGGTCATAGCTGATGCCCAGCACCGGGCGACCCTGGTTGAGGTCACGCACCTTGCCGATGAATACGTCGATACCCCCGAAGCCGGGGTCGGACACCGCGGCGATGCCCTCGGACGGGTCGATCGCCGCCTGTGCGCGGTCCACCACCTTCGCGATCGTGGGATGGCTCATCTCAACCCCCACTGACCGGCGGCAGGATCGCCACCCGGCCATCGGCCGGCAGCGCATCGTGGTCGCGCAGCACCTGTTGCTGGTCGGCGAACGCCGAGTAGTCCAGCAGGCCGGCACGGAAGCCCGGCCAGCGCACTGGCAGCAGCTCGCGCAGCGCCTGGCGCAGGTCGGCAATCGTGGCCCCGGCGACGTCCACCGTGATCTCGCGGCTCGCATCCAGGTCGGAAAACGCACCAAACAACTGCAGGTTCACCTGTTTCATCATGATTCCTCGCTTACCAGCTGCACCGGCTCGTGGTGACCCCAGCCCTGCACCCGCACATACGTACCGGCTGCGGCCAGGTTGCCCTCGGCCTCCAGCACCACCCAGGCGTTGGCCCGCAGCATGGACATCAAACGGAACGACTCCTGGCCGGACAGCACGCGCGCGCTCAGGCGTCCCTGCGCGTCCACTTCCACCCGCGCACGGGCGTGGAAGCGCAGGCCCTCGGGCTTGCGCACGTCGGCCTGCAACGGCAGCTGCAGCGGCGTTTCCGCGGCCAGCCCCAGCAGCCGCCGCAGCACCGGCTCAACGAAGAAGCGCTGGCCCACCGCCGCCGACACCGGGTTGCCCGGCAGGCCGAAATACAGCGCGCCGCCCGGCAGTACCGCAAACAGCAGTGGCTTGCCCGGGCGGATCGCCACCTTGTGGAAGATGATGCGGGCGCCGCGGTCACGCAGCGCGTCGGGCACGAAATCGTAGCGCCCGGCCGACACCGCACCGGTGCTGATCAGCAGCTGCGCACCGGCGTCCAGCGCCTGGTCCAGCACGGCATTGAAGGCGGCCACGTCGTCGCCGACCGTGCCCTGCCAGACCACCTCGGCGCCGGCCGCCTGCAGGCGCCCCACCAGGTAGGGGCGGTTGCTGTCACGGATCTGGCCCGATTCCAGTGCCTGCGCCGCGTCGGTCACCAGTTCCTTGCCGGTGGCGATCACCGCCGCCTTCGGGCGTGCGACCACGGCCACCTCGCCCACGCCGATGGCGTGCAGCAGGGTGCGGGCGTTGATATCCAGCACGTCGCCGGCACGCAGCACGCACTCACCTTCGTTTACATCCTGGCCGCGCAGGCGCACGTGCTGGCCCGGCTTGACCTCGGCGCGCAGGGCGATGCGGGTCGGGCGGCCTTCATGGCTCTGCAGGATCTCCACCTGCTCCACCGGCACCACCGTATCCAGGCCGGCCGGCATGCGTGCGCCGGTCATGATTTCCCAGGCGCCCTCGCCTGCTTCGGCACCGGCATCGCCGGCCGCCTGCCAGCCCTGCACGGCAAATTCGCTGCCGGCGTCGAAAGTGTTGCCCTCGGCACGCAGCGCAAAACCATCCATGGCCGAGTTGTCGAACGGCGGCAGCGACTGTGCGCTGATGATATTGCTGGCCAGGGTGCGCCCGCCCGCATCGCGCAGGCGCAGGCGCTCGGCCGGCAACGGCGACGCCGCGTCCAGCAGGTGCTGCAATGCTTCGCTGTACGGGATCATGCCGCGCTCCCGTGGCCGCCGCCGTCCACCATCGCCAGCGCGTGGCCAAGGACCGGCGCCAGGATGTCCAGGCACTGCGCGGCAGCGCGCGGGCTGCCTGGCAGGGCAAACACCAGCATGCCGCCCAGCTGCACCACTTCGGCCCGGCTCAGCCAGGCCATCGGCGTGTGCTGTGCACTCAGCGCGCGCACCATCTGCGCCAGGCCGTGCACCGGACGTGCATCCAGCGAACGCAGCGCCTCGGGGGTGAGGTCACGCGGCCCCAGGCCGGTTCCGCCGGTGCACAGGCACAGGCGCACGCCACTCTCGGCCAGCGCGCGCAGACGGCCGGCCAGCGGTTCGATGCCATCGGCCAGCACCTCGGCCGCCACCACCTCACCGCCCAGCGCCTGCAGGCCGGACACCAGCTTCGGGCCGGATGCATCGGCATAGGTGCCATCGCTGGCGCGGTCACTCAGGGTAATCACCGCGCAACGGGCGCCTTCCAGGCCCCTGGGTGCACGCGGCTTGAAACGCGCCTGCTCGGCCTCGTCCATGCCATCGGGGTGCAGCCATACGCCGCGCTTGCCGCCCTCCTTGAACAACAGGCGGATGCCTTCGATGCGCAGCGCCGGCTCCACCGGCTTGCTCAGGTCGTACAGGGTCAGCAGGGCCGCATTGACACCGGCCAGCGCCTCCATCTCCACGCCGGTGCGTGCCTCGCTGGCGCACTCGCACCAGACCCGGATCGACTGCCGTTCCGGCACCGGTGCGCAGAACACCTGCACCAGTTCCAGCGGCAGCGGGTGGCACAGCGGCATCAGCATCGACGCCATCTTCGCCCCCTGCAGGCCGGCAATCTCGGCCATCACCAGCGCATCGCCCTTGGGCAGGCGGCGCTCGACGATCAGCGGGTAGGCCACCGGCCCCGCATGCAGTTCGCCCACTGCCACCGCGCGGCGACGGGTGATGCGCTTGTCGCGGACATCGGCCATATGGAAGGCCGCGTTCAATTCCCCAGTCATGGTGGTGCTCATCCTCCAATCGAGGCCAGGTGCGGGGTCAGCCCGGTCTGGCCCTGGTGCAATCCGTGCCCGGCCGCTTTCAGGCCGAGCTGGGTGGTGATGCGTGCCAGCAGCGCGTCATGGTCATCGTCGCTCTGCAGCAACGGCCGCAGCGGCACGCCGAAATCGCCGAACAGGCACAGCCGCAGGTCGCCCTTGGCGGTCACCCGCAGGCGGTTGCAGCCCTTGCAGAAATCGCGCGAATACGGCGCGATGATGCCCACGGTGCCGCGGTGCTGCGGGTGGCCGAACTCGCGCGCCGGGCCGGCATCGGCCGCCCGCGGGCGCTCCTGCCAGCCAGCGGCCAGCAACTGTTCGATCACCACATCGGCGCGCAGGTGGTGGCGCTGGAAATAGGCTTCGTTGTCGCCGGTGCGCATCAGTTCGATGAAGCGCACGCTGAAGGGGCGGTCACGCAGGTAGTCCATCCACTGCGGCAGTTCATCGTCATTGAGCCCGCGCAGCAGTACTGCGTTGAGCTTGATCGACGGCAGGCCCAGGGCCTGTGCCAGGGCCAGGCCCTGTTCGATCTCAGGCAGGCGGTCATGCCCGGTGATGGTGTGGAAGCGTTCGCGCTGCAGGCTGTCCATGCTCACGTTCAGCGCGGTCAGGCCAGCGCGGTGCCAGCCCGGCAGGCGCCGCGGCAGCAGGGTGCCGTTGGTGGTGATGGCCACTTTGCGGATGCCCGGCACCGCAGCCACGGTGCCGATGATCTGTTCCAGGTCCTTGCGCAGGCTCGGCTCGCCGCCGGTCAGGCGGATCTTGCTCATGCCCAGCGCCGCAAACGCGCGCACGAGGCGCGCAATCTCGTCCACCTGCAGGAAGCGCGGCCGGCCCTCACCCTGGTAGCCATCGGGCAGGCAATAACTGCAACGGAAGTTGCACGCTTCGGTCAGCGACAGGCGCAGGTACGGAAAGCTGCGTCCGAATCCGTCGGTGAGTTGGCTCATGGCTGGTCCACCTTGTTGCTCCACCGTCTTGCCCGTGCCCGGAATGGCCCGGATTTCCTCGCCTGCCGGAACAGTTGCCAGATTACGCGGCCGCTCGTGCCTTGGGCATGACTTAAATCAATTGCCGCCGGCCCGGCGGCGCACGCGTTGTGGCAGCATGCGGCTTCCCGTGCAGCGGATGTGTGACAACCCTCATGATGATGAACGATTTCCAGCAGCTTCTGCACGCCGCAGGCGAACAGGCCGAGCCGCAGCGCCTGCTGTTCGTGTTCGTGCGTGCCGACTTGCCCGAGGCGCCCACCACCGACCAGCGCGAGCGGCATGACCGCCGCGAAGGCGGCACCCTGTCACCGGTGCTGTGCGTGGACAAGCTGCCCGCGGAGGTACCCAGCTTCCAGGCTCTGGCCGCCGAGTCGACCACCACCGGCATCGACTGGGACCTGGTGTTCGTGGCCGCGATGGATGGCCGTGCCGGGTTTGCGCCCAACAGCGATGAAGCCGCCCGTCCGCTGCAGTTGATGGTCAATGCCATCCATGACGGCCAGATCGGCCGCTTCGCCGCCTTTGACCGCAGCGGCGAACCCATTCAGTTCTATTGAGCCACCAGCTGCAGGGTCAGGAAGAAGGTCACCAGCAAGGTGTTCAGCCCCCAGGACACGGTCAGCCCGCGTGCGGCCACGCCCAGGTTGGGGGTGCGCGCGCTCGGCGCAGCCCGCCACACCGCCGGGATGATCCAGCCGGTATAGAGCAGCAGCACCGCAAACACCGCCAGCAGCAGCGTGGTGCGCTGGTTGGCCAGGGCCCAGAGGGCAACGGCCCACAGGATGTTGCTGGGAATCACCCCCTGCAGCCAGAACACGCTCCACAGGCGCGAGTGGCCCTGGGTTTCCGGCGTGGGGTGGAGGGACGCGCTTGCAGTCATAAGTCTCCCTTCGGTCCAGGAAGCATGCCCGGCCAGCCTGCGCCCGCCCGTCCATAACGTCAACCGCCCAGGCAGGCCTGCTCTGGTAGCGCTTGACCTCGGTCGACCAGACCCATCCGCCCGCGCCCACCCTCCGGTAGAGTCACCCTCACCCAGGGCCACGCCCACCACCAGACCCCCCACCATGCCCAGCACCCGCAACGGATTGCCTGCTACCCGCCTCTACCCCTTCCTCGTCGGCAAGCTGGGGCGAATGATGATTACGGTCCTGCTGGGCTTGGTCTGCGGGTGCACCCCACAGGCGACGACACCGCCACCGGCCGCCGCCAGCGAAGACCCGCTGGCCATCGAAGACAAGCCACCCAACGCCGAGGGCCAACCGATGCTGGATGATCTTGCCCGCGCGGCCCGCGACGCCGACCGCATCGTGGTCGTTGAACACTCCTCCCGGCATGACACCAACAACAGCAGCAACAGTGCCACGCCGCCCGCAGAGCGCAGGTACGGGGAAGCGGTGCTGACCGGCGCTGACAAACAGCCGTTCCTGGCCACGCTGGAGGGCATCGATCCCTATGTCAGCCAGTGGGTCGCCGCCTGCATCTTCGAGCCCCATCATCGCTTCGAGTTCTACAAAGGGAACACGCGCACCCACACGCTGGAGGTCTGCTTCCAGTGCAACCAGCTGGAATGGGACGGCGCGAAGAATCCCGTGCCGCAGGCGTTCTACGCGGGCCTGGCGCCCTTCATCGAAAGCCTCGGCATGCAGCCGGAACGCGACTGGCAGGCCCTCGCCCGGTTGTAGCGTCGAGCCATGCTCGACTGCACTGCCCCGCCCCCATCGCCACATCCGTCCTAGACCTGTCATCGCGCAAGGCTAGGATGGGCCATGAACATCCGTCTTTTCTGCGGCTCGATCGTCGCCCTCTCCCTGATGGCGTGCAGCACGCCGTCGCCCCGCCAGGCCGCCGCAACACCCCCGGCCGCGATCCAGCCCGCGCCGCGCCTGCTGCTGGTCTCCATCGATGGCCTGCGTGCAGACGCCCTCGACCGCGGCCTGACCCCCAACATCCAGCGGATGATCGATGGCGGCGTGCGCGCGCGGTGGATGACGCCGTCCTACCCGTCGTTGACCTTCCCCAACCACTACACCCTGGTCACCGGCCTGCGTCCCGGCCACCACGGCATCATCCACAACAGCATGCAGGACCCGCAGCTGGGCGGGTTCGAGATCAGCAACCCGGCCGCCGTCACCGACGCGCGCTGGTGGGGCGGCGAGCCGATCTGGGTCAGCGCCGAGAAGGTCGGGGTACGCACCGCCACCTGGTCGTGGCCCGGCAGCGAGGCCGCCATCCAAGGCGTGCGGCCCAGCCAGTGGCAGGTCTACGATCGCAACATCGCACTGGAAGACCGTGTGCAGACCGTGCTGGGCTGGCTGTCGCAGACCGGTCCGCAGGCGCCGCGCCTGGCCACATCGTGCTGGTGTCCGACCACGGCATGGCCGAGCTGCCGGAAGGCCACGTGCTCGATACCGAACGCATGGTCGATCCGACCGTTGCCGTGGCCACCAGCGTGGGCCAGCCCGTCGGCTTCCAGGCCAGGCCCGGTCGCGAACGCGAGGCCGAGCAGGCCCTGATCGGCCGGCACGACCATTACCAGTGCTGGAACCGCGCCGACCTGCCGCCGCGCTGGCAGTATGGCCAGCACCCGCGCACGCCGCCGATCATCTGCGAGATGGACGAAGGCTGGGATGCACTGACGCCCGACATGCTGGCCCGCCACGCCCATGCCTACCGCGGCACCCACGGCTACGACAACACCCTGCCGTCGATGCGCGCGGTGTTCGTGGCCACCGGCCCTTCCTTCGAGGCCGGCAGGACTGTTGAGGGCTTCGACAACGTGGATGTCTACCCGCTGCTGGCCCGCCTGCTGAATGTGCCGACGGCCGCCAATGACGGCAACCCGGATACGTTTGACGCGGTGTTGCGCTGATGCATCGAGGCCCCGGCACGTACCGGGGCCACACGCCCGATGTGCTCTGCGATACTCGTCGGCACGCCACTCGCAAGGACGCTGGGGATGCCGACACCGGAACACACCCGCCTGCTGACTGCGGCGGCAAGATCCACATTGCGCCCCTTGGGCTGCGTGCAGAAGGGTCGCTCACGCACCTGGCTTGACGACCACGGCTGGTGGGTCGGGGTGATCGAGTTCCAGCCCTCGGGATGGAGCAGCGGCAGCTATCTCAATGTCGGCGCGTGCTGGCTCTGGGAAGAGAAGGATTTCCTGTCCTTCGATGCGGGCTACCGCATCGCCCCGTTCCAGCCCTTCACCGATACCGCCGAATTTACCGTGGCCGCACAGGCACTGGCCGAGCAGGCGGCCGCCGAGGTGCTGGCCCTGCGTGACCGCTTCCCCACCCCGGGACAGGTAGGTGCGTTGATGAGCCGTCACCCCAAACCGGGCATCCGGGAGCACATGCATGCAGGGATAGCCGCCGGGCTCGCGGGCGCGTACGACGAGGCTCGCCGGCACTTGGCCCTGGTCGCTGAGGAAAGCCACACAGCGCCATGGGTCGATGTGCTGAAGCGAAACTGTGCCGAGCTCACGTCACGGCTGCAACCCGGCGGGGGCTTGGAGGCAGAGATCGCCGCCATCGTGGCGCGCACCCGCCGCGCGGTCGGTCTGCCGGAGTGGCGGTCGTCACCCCTCATTCCTCCCGGTTGATCACACCGGATCGCCCCTTCGTCGCACACAGGTGTTCCCGGGGCCGGAACCGGGCTACGGTGCGGATTGACCCGCACAGGACTGCACCGACCCATGCACCGCTGGCTTCTGCTCGCTATCGCCACCCTGCCCTTCACCGCTGGCGCCATCGTCATCCGCAGCGATGTGGATGACAGCGCCTACCGCGTTGCGGCCTCCGCCTTCCCGGCCCTGGCCGACATGCCCGGCGAAGGCCACGGCGTGCTCATCGCGCCGCGCTGGGTGGTGACCGCCGCACACGCCGCGCCGATGGAGGGCATGGATGCCGAGGTGCAGATCAACGGCCAGGCCTACCGCGTCGAACGCGTGGTCGAGCATCCGGGCTACCGGCGCATGCCCGATGCATTGGGCCAGGCGGCTCTGGCCTCCGGCAACCCGGGCCCGATCCACGCCTTCCTCGCCGCCTCCGATGACATTGCGTTGATCCAGTTGGCCACGCCGGTCAGCGACGTTGCGCCGGTTCGCCTTTACCGAGGGCAGGACGAAGCCGGCAGGATCGCCACCCTGGTCGGCAAGGGCGCGACCGGTACCGGTCTGACCGGGCTGGTGCCACGTGCGCCTCACCGGGGCGAGCTGCGCCGCGCGGAGAACACGGTGACCGGCGGCAACGACCGCTATCTCTGGTATCGCTTCGATGGCCCGGGCACCGGTCTGCCGCTGGAAGGCGTGATCGGCGGCGGCGACAGCGGCGGCCCACTGATGATCCGCGACCGCGATGGCTGGCAGCTGATCGGTCTGGCCTCGTGGATCACGGCCGTGCCCGAGCATGCGCTGGAAGCGGGGTACTACGGGCAGGTGGTGCACAACGTGCGCATCTCGCGCTATGCCGGTTGGATCGACAGCGTGATCGACGGCGAGTTGTCGCGATCGCCTCGCTGAGGACGCATGCCGGCGGCGTGCAATGCCGACGCATGTCGCAAATTGCACAGGGGTCTGCGGTGCCAACGGCAGCAAGGGTTTGGGCGGCTTAGCAGCGCTGCCAGAATGCCGGAAGCGACGGGGTTTGCAGTCGATCTGCAACTTGTCTGATTGGCACCTTGAGATAGCGCGGGTACGAATGACCTGCCACCGAAAAAGGGTGGCCGGGTTTCGAATCCCCGTGACTAAGTAGGTGATGTTTGCGCTTGCCAGTCGGCGTCACTTCGCGTGGCGCCGGCTGGCAATCCGTCTGCCGGCCATGGCGGGCGGTGCGTGGGGGCTTCGCGCCCACCGGCCTATGCCTACAGCGTCCCGGGATTCGAACCACGTACCGCCCGCCACCTCTCTGCGTGGCGGCTTCCGCCTGTCCTGCATGGAGTCACCCACATGACCACACCCACGTTCCCCTGCCCGCTCGATCGCCCCGCCCCGGCCAACACCGAGGACGCCGACGAACTCCGCATCCCCGGCTTCATCGACACCCTGCACCGCATCGGCGCTGGCGCGGCCGCCGACGGCCACCCCTGGCCCGAACCGCAGCTGCGCCTGGGCCGCCGCATCGCCCTTGCCGATACGGACTGCGCACTGGCTGGCCTGCGCATCGTGCAGGAGCTGGTGCTCGCCTCCGAGCGCGTGCGCCAGAACGGACCCGAGAGCGAGTACCTGGGCGACCGGGTAATGGAAGGCCTGATGATGGCCGGCGTGGCACTGACCGCACACGCCACGGCGCGCGCACGCCCGGCCGAGTGACAGCCGCGCTCAGCGCGGCGGGTTCACCGTTGCCCGATGCTCAGGCGTCGGGCAGCGGTGTGCCCCCGGGAAGCGTCACGGGCCAATCCTCACTGCGCGGGCAGGCATGATCCGGGTGCGCTTCATGCAGCCCAGGCCCGACGCGGGGAAACCGTACTCAATGATGGCGTCACCCACCTGGGTGCCCAGCAGATGCCATTCCTGGTCACTCGCACCATGCGGGACGCCCAGCACCAGGATCTGCGGGTAGCGCGTGCGCACGGCAGAAAAAGGAATGCAGGGGCCATCGAGCGCGAACGCGATGGAGGCTACCCGGCCGTCCGCTGACGTGGAGATCTGCACGTCGCGGGCACCCAGCATCGGATCGATCCTGTAGCGATTGCCCGACCCTGCGGACGCCGACGCCAGGATCGCCGACACGCCTGCCTTGCCGCCGGGGAGTGCCAGCGCCAGACGCTCGGTCAATGCCCAGTACGCCTGCTGCGTTTCCCGCATGGCGCGCGGCTCGACGGCGGTGGCAGTGACGGGCAACACCGCCAGCGCCACGAAAGCGGCGCTGCAGAAACGCAGCGGCGACGTGCGCCAGGTTGCCAGGATCGTGTGCTTCATCTGCTGCCCCTTTCCGTGGATACTCTGAAAGCCGCATGCTGTGTGCCAGGCTTCGTTGCCGATGTCTCGGCTGCCCGCCCACAGTATGCAACGGTATCCACTCAGGACCACGCGCACGACATGCTGCCTGCGGTGAACCGACCGCAGCGCGCCTTCACCCGCATGCTAGATTGGCGCCGGTGCCACGAGGCACGTGAGGATCGGATGCCATGGATGACCGCACCACCCGCCCGCTGATGCGCGCGTGCTTCCCCGCCGGGCGCTTCCCGCGCACGGCCACCCTGCTTCTCTGTGCAGGCCTGCTGGCCGCCGGCCATGCCGGTGCGCAGTCAACCGCGCACGCGGAGGACGTCAAGGCCATCGAACAGGTGCTGGAAACCTTCCGCACCGCGCTGGTCAACAAGGACAAGCCCACCTACATGAGCCTGTTCTTCTCGGACAAACCCGAGGACATCGGCTGGCAGTTCGTTTCCGAGGACGTGCGCCTGCAGGACATCCGCAGGACCAAGCCCGACGCGATCAAGGCGCGGCAGATTCCCTCGAACAATTTCATCTCGCTCATCGACAACGCGGTGGCCTCGTCCACGCCGAAGGAAGAGGTTTTCTCCAACCCGAAGATCGAAACCGATGGCGACGCCGCCTCGTTGACCTTCGACTACACGTTCCTCTCCGATGGCGTGAAGCAGAACTGGGGCAAGGAGATGTGGCAGCTGATCCGCACCGAACAGGGCTGGAAGATCTTCTCGGTGATCTATTCGGTGCGTGACGAGCGCAGCCCGGCCGCCGAGTGAGGCGCGCATCGCCCATGCCAACCAAGGTTGGCATCTACCGGATCAAGGCGAGACGCGCTTTCCGCCGACTTCGAGCTGCGTAGTCAACAGCCGCGTCAGGTTCCTGCGTGCGAAATACCCCTGCAGCTGCGCGGCCTTGATGGTCCGCGCCTTCAACCTCGGCGCGCCGTCGTCCCCGTATTCAATGCTATAGCAGCGCGACGCACCGCACAGCTCGGCCTGGCTCGCAGTGACAATGACCACGGTGATCTCCAGGCTGGTGAAGGCGTTGCCGGTCTTGATATCCGGATTCTCGGTGCCGGCCCGGTCGATGAGGGTGCGGAACCGGCCCAGGTCGCGCTCGCCGCCGCTGCTGAGCGGCCCGACGTTGGTGGCACGGCGGATGTCGTCGTCTTCGCTGGGCGCGGCCTTGCTCCAGTGCTCGGTGCGCTCGGGGATGACCGCGCGTACGACCTTGCCATCGGGTTCGATCAGGTCGATCACCACGTCCAGCAGGTACACCGGCTCCAGGCCGAGGTTGGTCACGAAACAGTGCGCATCCAGGTGCCGGCCGGCGCCAGACGTGATGAGGATCGAGGGCCGCTGCTGGCGGCGGTAGCTGCGCAGGAAAAAGTTGAGGTAGACCACCCAGATCAGGGCGGTCACGCAGGTCATCACCGCGGTCAGCAGCGGTGCGAAATGGAGCAGGTTCTGCAGCATCCTCGGTGGAACTCATGGACGTGGGGTGGCCCATGGTCGCGGTTGCGGTGCTTGTAGGTTGTGAAGTGTTCTGCGGTCACGGGATTCGTCGGCATCCACGCATGGCGTGGATCTACTGGGCGGACGGGCATGGCCCTTGTTGCGGCGGAACACTGCTCCTACCATCGGACAGCCGTTTCCAATCCCTGCCCCGATGACGACCTTCGCTGAACTCAACGCCGCCCAGCTGGCCAACCACGCCCTCAACATCTTCATCGCCGAGGGCCGCCACATCGAAGGCGCGCGCGTGATCTACCGAGCGCTGCAGCTGGACCCGCATCATCCCGATGCGCTGCGCAGCCTCAGCGATTTCCACGCAAACTCCGGCACCGAAGCCTTCTCGGCCGCCACCATGGAATACGCCCTGTCCGACGCGACCGATCTGAGTGCGGAGGAACGCCAGAAGCTGGAAGCGCTGCATTTTCTCGACATCTGGACCTGGGGCTTCGCCCGTCACAATTCTGGCGAGGCACAGCTGGGTGCCGAGGCCTTCAAGAACCGTGACGACTTCGAGGTCGACCACGCCGCCTACGCGGCCTTCCTCGGCACCATCGTGGAGCCGGCCGGTTCGCTGCAGGCTGCCTTCCAGGCCGCGCACCGCCTGGCGGGCCTGATGGCGGGCTTCCTGCAGCACGGCGGCAATGACGATCCGGACCTGGACGATGTCCTGCGTGGCGAAGGTTTCGTTGAAACCGCCGAGTATCCACAGTGGCTGCAGTCGTCCACCGATGACCTTGACGCACTGGACAAGGCCATCCAGAAGCAGCGCCAGAAGGGGTGATCCGGCGCTTCTGCAGGTCAGTCGCCGGGCACGGCCCGGCGCTACCTGGGTTCTGTCTTGGTAGAGTCGAGCTTGCTCGACTGCTTTTCCAACAGCGGTCGAGCAATCTCAGCGTTACGGCGCCAGCGCGTAATCCAGGCCGGCGCACACCGCCGCCACCTGGGCGTCGTTGCATTCCTGCGGGTTGGTACGCGGGCTGTCCGGGTAGACCTCGGTGGTGGTTGCATAGCGCGCGTCGGTGAAACCGGCGCACGCACCGATCGAACGCGACTCGCCCCAGACCACGCCCGGCGACTGCAGCGGCATGCCGACCAGGTTGCCCTCGGCGTCGGCCGGGGCGATGTGGGTGATCGGCGCAACGGCCTCGATCAGCGCCTTCTGGAAGCCGTGCTGCGGGTCTTCGCTGTTGCCGATCACGTAGAAGCCATCGGGGATGGTGTCACGCGCGAACGGCTTGCCGTCACGGGCGCAGCGCGCCGGGTCGAACTCGTGCAGGTCGCTGTCGGTGGTCTCGTGCAGGTCCAGGTGCACGCGGATGTCGGCCTTGCGCTCGGCCACCCAGCGCATCAGCGAGGCGGCCTCCTCGATCAGGCCGCCGTCACGGAAGCTGCGGTTCGGGTCGATCGCATCCGGGTTCCAGCGCTGGATGCGCTCGTAGCCCCAGGGGCTGACGCACGGCGCCACAATCAGGTTCATCCGGCCCAGGTAGCGCTCGGCCCGTTCTTCGAGGAACTGCAGGGCGCCATGCACACCGCTGGTCTCATACCCATGCACGCCGCCGGTGACCAGGGCGGTCGGCAGCGCCGGGTTCCAGTCGTGGTTGACCACGGCAAACAGCGGGTAGTGGTCCGGCGCATAGTCGAGCTGGCCGTACTGGACCACGTCGAAACCGTCGTCCAGGCGCTCCAGGGCGGCCACCACATCATCGTGGTAGCTGCGCTGGCGCTGCTGGGCGGCCCGCCACTGTGCGCGTTCAGCATCGCCCCAGGGCTGGCCGGGGGTACCGATGGGATAGAACGGCGCGAGGGTCATGCAGGAGCTCCAGAAGGTCCAGTTGCGTTAGTGCAGCCGACCATTCTAAGCCGTCTGCCCGCCCCGGCCGACACCCTCCCCTGCCATGCCCGCCACGGGCCGCCCGCCCCCTTCATCCAGAGGCGGTCATCTGGTTGTAAAATCAACGGTTTTTGGCCCCTGGCTACTTGATGGCGAACGCCGCGCAGCCGGTCCTGGGTGGACCGGAGTTCCTCCGCCTGCTTGCCCGTCTCAGCGACGGTGCGATGCCGGCCAGCAGTCCCGCCCTGACCGATCGCCTCGGCCAGTGGGTGGACTGGAGCCGTGCCGTGGCCCTGTCCGGGGCGCTGGACGGCCGCCCGCCCGAACCGGGTGAGGCCGCCGAAGCGGTGGAGGACCTGCTGGCCGACTGCGCCCAGGCCGAGTCCAGCCTGCTGGCCTCGATCCGCGAGGATGCCGAGGCCGAGCGTCTGCTGGACCTGGCCGAGGCTGCCGCGCAGGCCAACTTCGCCTCGCTGCGCCAGCGTTACCGCGTGCTGCAGCAGGCCATCCAGACCGCCACCGGACGCCTGCGCGGGCGCCTGCGCGACCAGCTGGTGCAGGTCTCGCCGGAGCTGGCGCGGCTGGCCGAGGTCGACGCGGTGATGGAACAGACCCTGACCCCGCGCGAGCACAGCCTGCTGGCCACCGCGCCGACGGTGCTGGCCGCCCGTTTCGAACGCGTGCACGGCCAGCCCGGCTGGCGCGCGTCCTTCCGCACTGACATGCGCAGCCTGCTGTTGGCCGAGCTTGAACTGCGCTTCCACCCGATCCACGGGCTGCTTGCAGCCCTGCGCTCCCACTGACCGGAACACCATGTCCAGAACTGCATTCCATGTCGTTGTTTTCCTTGTCGGCCTGCTGGCCGTGTGCTGGATCGGCATCGGCTACGTGGCGGTGCACCCGCTGGGCGCGGCGGTGGCGGCGATCATCGCGGCCTGCTACATCGCCGGCGGCGTGGAGCTGTACCGCTATCGCCAGGCCAGCAACGGGCTGCGTACCGCACTGAACGACCTGGGCGCGGCCAAGGACGCCCTGGCGCCGTGGCTGGAGCGCGTGCCGGTGGGCCTGCGCAACGCCGTGCGCCTGCGCGTGGAAGGTGAACGCATCGCCCTGCCCGGCCCGGTGCTGACCCCGTACCTGGTGGGCCTGCTGGTGCTGCTGGGCATGCTCGGCACCCTGCTGGGCATGATGGATACGCTGCGCGGCACCGGCCTTGCGCTGCAGAGCGCCACCGACATGGCCGCCATCCGCGGCTCGCTGGCCTCGCCGGTGCAGGGCCTGGCCGTGGCCTTCGGCACCTCGATTGCCGGTGTCGCCAGCTCGGCGATGCTCGGCCTGCTGTCCGCGCTGCTGCGCCGCGACCGCCTGCAGGTCGTGCAGCAGCTGGACCGCGCCATCGCCGGCGAGCTGCACCCGTATTCGCAGGCCTGGCAGCGCGCCGAGTCGCTGCGCCTGCTGCAGGCGCAGTCGGCCGCCCTGCCCGCCCTGGTAGACCGGCTGCAGGCGATGACCAGCGCCTTTGAAAAGCACAGCACGGCCGCCAACGAGCGCCTGCTGACCGGCCAGTCCGACTTCCTCACCCACAGCCAGGCACTGCAGGAACGACTGGCGGTTTCGCTGCAGCAGTCGCTGCGCGAAGGCGCCGAGGCCAGTGCCGCCGCCATTGCCGGCGCGCTGCAGCCGATGGCTGAAACCACGCTGGCAGGACTGGCCAACCATGGCCAGGCCCTGCATGCGCGCGTCGAAAGCGCTGTGCAGCAGCAGCTGGCCGGCCTCAGCGAAGGCTTCGAGCGCAGCCGCGTGGCCACCGAAGCGAGCTGGGCCAGGATCATCGCCGAGCAGACCCAGGCCCAGCAGGCACTGGTGGCCGATCTGCGCCAGCACCTGCAGGCCTTCAGTGACGGCCAGGGCGCGCAGGCCGAGACCGTGCTCGCACGCATCGGCGAGCGCCTGCAGGCCGACGCCGCCGGCAACACCGAAGCGTGGCGTGCTGCCGCGGAACAGCAGCGGGCAGTGAACGCCGCGCTGGTGGAGCGCCAGCAGCAGGCACTGCAGGCGGTCGGCGCACAGCTGGACACGCAGGCGCAAGCCCTGCTGCAGGCATTGGACGAGCGCCATGCCGCGGGCCAGTCGCTGCTGCAGGATCACGAGGCGCAGCGTTCGCAGGACTGGCAGGCCGCACAGGCCGCCGCCGCCAACGCACATGCCGAGCTGCAGGCGGGCCTGGACGCACGCGAACAGCAGCGCCAGGCGCGCTGGGATGCGGTGGCCACCGAGCTGCAGCAGGCACATGCCAGCCTGCAGACCCAACTGCAGGCCGGTGACGCGCAGCGCCTGCAGCAGTGGAGCACGGCACTCGATGCCATCGCGCAGGGCCTGGCCGAGCGCCAGCAGCAGGTCTGCGAGACCCTGGCCAGCACCGCGCAGCAGATCGGCGAGAACGGCCGCGCGCAGGCCAGCGCTACCCTGGCCGAAGTCTCCACCCTGCTGCAGACCGCCGCCGACGCCCCCAAGGCTGCGGCCGAGGTCATCAACGAACTGCGCAGCACCCTGTCCGAGAGCCTGGTGCGCGACAACAAGATGCTGGAAGAACGCGGCCACCTGCTGGCTACCGTGCAGACGCTGCTGGAGGCGATCAACCACGCCTCGCACGAACAGCGCAGCGCCGTGGACGCACTGGTGGGCGGATCGGCCGAGCTGCTGGAACGGGTCGGCAGCCGCTTCACCGACCACATCGCCGCCGAGACCGGCAAGCTCGACGGCATCGCCGAGCACCTCAGCGGCAGCGCGGCGGAGGTCGGCCAACTGGCCGGCACCTTCGGCGCCGCCGTCGAACAGTTCGGCGCCGCATCGACCGAACTATCCGGGCGCCTGGAACAGATTGGCGGCGCCCTGGACGCCTCGCTGGCCCGCAGCGACGAGCAGCTGGCCTACTACGTGGCGCAGGCACGCGAGGTGGTCGACCTCAGCCTGTTGTCGCAGAAGCAGGTGATGGAGGAACTGAAGCAGCTGGCCACGCGCCGTGGCAAGGCCGGCAGCGCATGAGCGACGAACTGGAGGTCGACGGCGGCTCACACGCCCCGATCTGGGCCGCATTCGGCGACCTGATGTCGGTGCTGCTGGGCGCCTTCGTGCTGATCCTGGTCGGCGTGGTCGCGGTGCAGCTGGAACTTTCGCAGCGGCTGGACCAGGAAGTGAAGCAGCGCCAGGCCGAAGCCAAGCGACTGCAGACCCTGGAGCAGGCGCTGGCCGGCCCCCTGGCTGCTGGCCGCGTGACCCTGGTCGATGGCCGGATCGGCATCAGCGGCAGCGTGCTGTTCGCGCTCAACTCGGACCAGCTGCAGCCGGAAGGCCAGGAGCTGCTGCGCAGTTTGGCCGCACCGCTGGCGGCGTACCTGGGCTCGCGTGAAGAGATCCTGATGGTCAGCGGCTTCACCGATGACGCGCCGATCCGCGATGGCAACCGCCGCTTCGCCGACAACTGGGAGCTGTCCGCACAGCGTTCGCTGACGGTGACCCGCACGCTGATTGCCGATGGTGTTCCGGCCGATGCGGTGTTTGCCGCCGCGTTCGGCAGCGAGCAGCCGGTCAGTTCCAACGCCGACGAAGCCGGCCGTGCGCGCAACCGCCGCGTGGAGATCGCACCGATTCCCAAGCCGAAGGCCGCTGATGGCAAGTAAGCCGCAGCCGCCACGGGACGGCCTGCGCGCACTGGTGCGCGACCTGGATGCGGGCTCGCGCAGCCTGCCGCATTACCCGCAGCTGCCGATGCTGGACCAGGTGCGCCGCGAGTGGAGCGCGCTGCGCAGTGAAGTGCAGGTGCGCCGCTCGTTGCGCGCCGAGGCCCCGGCCGATGGCGGCCCGTTGAATTCCGCGGTGCTGGTGCAGCGCATGCTGGACACGATGCAGGCCACCAGCCCCGGCTACCTGCGGCACTTCATCGATTACATCGACACACTGTCCTGGTTGCAGGCGTTGCAGGATGGTGCAGCCAGCGCCGCGGACACCGCCAAGCCCAAGCGCACGCGCAAGCCCCGTACTGCGGGCTGAGCTCGTTGCCTCGGTAGTGGCGGGGCGGGGGGGGGGGGGGGCGGGGGCCCCCCCCCGGGGGGGGCGGGGGGGCGCGGCGGGCGCGCCCCGCGGGGGGCGGGGGCGGGGCCGCCGCGGCGCGGGCGGGGGGGCGGGGGGCGCGCGGGCGGGGGGGGCCGGGGGGGGGGGCGGCGCTCCCCCCCCCCGCCGCCCGGGGGTGGGCCGCCCCCGGCCCCCGGCACTACCGCCGCAATGCGCTGTACCGCAGATGACAATGTCACCAGACAGTCATCTATGTAGCGCACCATTTTCACGTTGACCACGCGGCGCCTGCAGCGCCAGCGGTCGCATCCGTTGTCTCCCCTCCCGAACTCCATGAGCTCCGCACACATGCGGTGGCTCGTGCCTGCCTGAGTGTCTGTAACATGACGAAGACTATGTTGGCCGCCGCGCTGTCCATCGCGCTTGCTCCCGCGGCCTGGGCGCAGGACGCTGCCCCGACCTCCAGCACCGCCTCCGCAACCGACCTCGACGCCGTCTCGGTGATCGGCAGCGGTGAAGCGCGCCAGGTGCAGCGCATCACCCGCGAGAACCTCGACATCCTGCCGCCGGGCACCAGCCTGCAGAAGACACTCAACCTGCTGCCGGGCGTCAACGCGCAGTCGGCCGATGCGCTGGGCACCAACGAACAGTCGATGACCCTGAGCCTGCGCGGCTTCAATTCCACCCGCCTGGGCTACACCCTGGATGGCGTGCCGCTCGGCGATGGCGCCTACAACAACTACAACGGCCTGACCATCAACCGTGCGCTGATCAGCGAGAACATGGCCGGCGCCGAACTGGCCGTGGGCATCGGCAGCCTCGGCACACCGTCCACCAGCAACCTGGGCGGCACCATCTCCTACACCTCCGACCGCCCGGCCAAGGAGCTGGGTGGCCGCGTCGTTCAGACCTTCGGCAGCGATGCCAACCGCCGCACCTTCGTGCGCGTGGACAGCGGCGAGTACAACGGATTCTCCGGCTACGTGTCGGGCATGAATGCCGTGTCGGACCTGTGGAACGACCAGACCGCCTACAACGAATCGACCACGAAGCAGTTCAACGCCAAGGGCATGTGGAACTTCGACGGCGGCCAGATCACCGGCTTCGTCAACACCTCTCGCACCAGCCAGGCCGACTACTTCTACCTGTCCAAGGACGAAATGGCGCGCGGCCTGGGCTGGGACTGGGGCGGCTACGCGCCGGACTGGAACAAGGCCGTGGCCAAGGCCTACTGCAACACCGCCAGCTTCAACGCCAGCAAGTGCGACAGCAGCGGCCCTGACAAGGACGCCGACGGCGCCTTCACCGCCGGCCAGATCCTGCGCGATGACAACCTGTACTACCTGACCGGCGACTTCTTCATCGCCGATGGCTTCAGCCTGCGCGCGGTCGCCTACCACCACGACGACCGCGGCGAAGGCCACAACTGGAACAGCGGCGCGTACTCGCACAAAGGCACCGCACAGGAAATCCCAATCATCTTCCGCAACACCATCTACACCATCGACCGCGACGGCGGCACGCTGTCGTTCGATTGGGACCTGGGCGCGCACCGCATCGAAGGCGGCGTCTGGTACGAGCGCAACACCAGCAGCGCCGAACGCTACCAGACCGCGGTGGACGGCCCGCGTGACATGAGCGGCATGAACACCAGCCAGGCCGACACCGGTGTGTTCGCCCAGCGCACCCGCTGGAAGACCCACCAGTTCTACCTGAAAGACACCTGGCGCCTGCTCGACGATCGCCTGACCCTGGAGTTCGGCGCCAAGAGCCCGCGCGCCACCTCCGATGCAGAGGCCCTGCCAGGCGATGCGAAGACGCCGATCTCAGCCAGTTCCAACAACCAGTTCGCGACCGGCACACTGAAGGCCAGCAAGAACTTCCTGCCCAGCGTCGGCGCCAACTTCCGCATCACCGACCACCACGAAGTGTTCGCCAGCTACGCCGAGAACATCGCCATGTTCCAGGGCGGTTTCAAGCTGGGCCCGCAGGCTGTGAGCCAGGCCACCTGGAATGCGCAGGGCAACCTGAAGCCGGAGGAATCGCGTTCGATCGAAGCCGGCTACCGCTTCGTCACCGACACCCTGCAGACCTCGCTCGCCGCCTACAGCGTGCGCTTCGACAACCGACTGCTGCAGTACAACCCCTGCGACTCGCGCCAGCCGGTGGGCCCGACCTGCGGCAACCGCTTCTACAACGTCGGCGGTGTCGACAGCCGTGGCGCCGAACTGACCGTGCTGTGGGCCCCGAACGAGCACTTCAGCTGGTACACCTCGGCCTCGCTGAACCGTTCGACCTACGCCTCCAACTACGTGCAGGCCGGCGTCGAGCAGCAGATCAAGGGCAAGATCCAGACCGATACACCCAAGCAGCTGCTGGCCACCGAGATCACCTGGCGTGACAACGGCTGGTTCGCCAGCCTGCGCGGCAAGTACACCGGCGAGCGTTTCTACAACTACACCAACGACCAGGGCTTCGGCGGCTTCACCGTCTTCGACATGGCCGGCGGCTACGACTTCGGCCAGGTCGGCTTCGCCAAGGGCGTGCGCCTGTCGGTGAACGTGACCAACCTGACCGACAAGCGCTACGCCAGCAACCTGGATTCGAGCGTGTTCGCCGCCAGCGATCCGACCGGCAAGCTGTACGTGTTCCATGCGTCGGCGCCGCGCCAGGTGTTCGGCACCATCGACGTGCGCTTCTAAGCCAAGCGCCCCGAACGATCCCGAGGAATCCACCGATGTTTGCTACCGCCCTGTTGCTGGCCACCCTCTCCGCCAGTGGATACACCGCCCCGCATGAAGCCAGTGGCGTGCCGCCGCGCACGCTTCAGCTGGGCGGCCGTACCTACGTGGACAAGGGGCTGGTCGCGGCCGGGCGGTTGCCGGCGGGCACGGTGGATTTCCTCGGCGATACGCTGGGCTCGTTCTCCTCACTGGCGGTGCAGCCAGGCACCTGGAAGCGCACCGCCAGCGGCTACGAGGGCGTGCTGTGGACCCTGCCCGACCGCGGCCGCAATGATCCCGAGGCTGGCCTGTTCTATGACTATGCCGGCCGCGTCGAGCGCATGCGCCTGCGCATCGACCTGCGTGCCGGCGGGCCCGGCACGGTCACCCTCGTGCCGGACAAGGGCGTGGTGCTGAAGGACTTCAACGGACAACCCTTCACCGGTGCGGACCCGGGTCAGCACACCATCACCCAGCGCGAGGTGGTGCTGCCCTCCCCGGCCGATGGCGTGGGCGCGGGCAAGGTCTCGCTGGACGCCGAATCGTTGCAGTTTACTGCCGATGGCCATTTCTACGTGGGCGATGAGTACACCGCCAACGTCTACTACTTCGATGCCCAGGGGCAGCTGCAGGGCGTGATCGTCCCTCCCGTGGCGATCCAGCCTCGCACTGATGGCAAGCCTGCGTTCGGTTCGCTGGCACCGCCGCAGACCGGCCGCCGCAACAACCAGGGCGTGGAAGGCATGGGCCTGTCGCCGGACGGCACCCGCCTGTTCGTGGCCCTGCAGAGCGCCACCCTGCAGGACAGTGCAAAGGGCAATGCCGCCGGGCGGTCCAACACCCGCGTGCTGGTCTATGACGTGACGACCTCGCCGACGCCGCAGCAGCCGATGGGCCAATACGTGATGGCCCTGCCCGCCTACGCGCACGACGGCAAGGGCAAGCTGGACCGCACCGCTGCGCAGAGCGAGCTGCGCGCGCTGGATGCCAATCGCTTTCTGCTGCTGGCCCGCGATGGCAACGGTCTCGGCAAGGACGGCGATGACCCGATCGTCTACAAGTCCGTGCTGCTGGTGAATGTGGCCGAGGCGAGCAATCTGGCCAGCACCGCGTATGAGACCGGCACGGCGTCGGTGCTGGCCGACCCTGCCAGCACGGTGTTGAAGGAAGGCATCACCCCGGCACGCAGCGATGAACTGCTGAACCTGCTGGATCGCCCCCAGCTGGCCCGCGTAGGCCTGGACCTGGAGACCGCGCGCGGCCCGCATGCCGGACTGATGTCGGAAAAGTGGGAGGCGATGGACATCCTGCCCGCGCTCGACCCGCAGCACCCGAAGGATGTGCTGCTGCTGATCGGCAACGACAACGACTTCATCGCCCGCCGCTGCCGCATGCAGGGCGAAACCTGTGACAGCGCCTACGACAACGACAACCGCGTGCTGGTCTACCGCCTGACCCTGCCTTAAAGCCGGTAGTACCGGCCGCTGGCCGGCAGCACCATCTGCCCGACCGTCACCGCATGGTAGTGCCGGCCGCTGGCCGGCATCACCATCCGCCCGGCCATCACCGCATGGTAGTGCCGGCCGCTGGCCGGCATCACGTCCACACCGACCACGCATGCGGATACTCGCCGATCTGCCTGGCAAGACCAGCCCGGATCGGGTTCCCCAGGATGTACAGCGCCTGCCGCACCAGCGACTCCTCGGCCCGCAACGCGTGATCGAAATAGCCTGACTGCCATACCGTACTGCGGCAGTCGGCGAGTCGATTCAACGCCAGCGCACTGGATGATTTCAGCCGACGGGCGATGTCAGCAAGCTCCGACGCCTGCAGCTGGAACATCCAGTGCACGTGATCCGGCATGACCACCCAGGCGAAGGACTGCACCAGCCCCTTTTCTTCGATGTATCGGAACTGCTCGATGACGCAGGATGCTGCAGCGGCGCTGGCAAGAATGTGACGGCGCTGATGGGTGGTCGTTGTCAGAACATAGGCCTGGCCGATGATCGAGCGACGACCGAAGCGGAGGCGATGGCTGCTCATGGCTCATGGTGGGCCCGGCAGTTGAGGGATGAACGTCAGGGCCTGCCGTGACGGGGGTTCGGAAAAATCTGGAATTCATCCGGGTTGCCGGCCAGCGGCCGGCACTACCAGGATGCGAATGCCGGCCAGCGGCCGGCACTACCGCGTTCGGTCAGCCGCGCAGGGTGGCGCCGCCGTCGACGTAGAGGTCGCTCATCGCCACGTGGCCGGCCTGGTCGGAGAGCAGGAACATCACCGAGTGGGCGATGTCCTCCGGCGTGGCCAGCTTGCGCAGCGGGATGCCTGCCTTGTAGGTGTCCAGGTTGCCTGCAATCACGCGCTCGGCACCGTGCGCGTCCTCCCACATGCCGGTCTGCATCGGGGTCAGGGTGGAACCCGGGGCGACGATGTTGCAGCGGATGCCCAGCGGCGCCAGCTCCAGCCCCAGGCAACGGGTGAACATGGTGGCTGCGGCTTTCGATGCTGCGTAGGCGGCCATGCCATGGCGAGGCACGCCGGCCGCATTCGAACTGACGGTGACGATCGCCCCCTGGCGCCGCGGTGACATCACCCGCGCCAGCGCACGGCCGACATGGAACACACCATCGGCATTGACCGCGAACACGCGTCGCCAGTCCTCATCGCTGGTGCCGGCCACCTCACCCACGTGCAGCACGCCGGCCACGCTGGCGGCCAGCGCAATCGGGCCAACCGTCGCCTCGACATCCGCCACCACCGCGTCCACCGCCGCGCTGTCGGTCACGTCCAGCGTGAGCGCGCGAACCCGTGGGTCGTCCAGCGCAGGACGTTCGCGATCCGTCGCCACCACCGTGCAGCCGGCATCGGCCAGCAGCCGCACCAGCGCCGCACCGATGCCACCGGCGGCGCCGGTCACCAGCGCCACGCGCCCTTCAAAACCGGTCAACTGCATGCTGCGATCTCCTGTTCTTCATCCCACTGCCGCAGCCGTGTCGACAACCACGGCGCCAGTTGTGCCACCGCATCGCGGCCGGTCAGCTCGGCGTGCAGGAACGGCAGTTCCAGCGCCTGCACCTTGCGCGCATGCGCCATCCACAGCGCCGACTGCAGCTGTGGCTGCGCTTGGTGGTCGCGGCCCGCGCGCACATGCACCAGCGTTCCATCGTACGGGCGATGGTGGTGCTCGCGGATCAGACGATTGGTACCGGTGACGGCACGCACCACCCCGTCCAGCACCACGTCCGGCAGGCTGCCCAGTGCGCTGCCACCGCGGCGCAGGAAGGCGAGGATGCGCTCGCGGCTGTCCAGCTCCGGGTGCGCATCGGGGTCATGCCCGGCGATGGCCAGCAGCGCGCGCAGCGCCGCGATGGCATCCGGTTCCGGCTCGGCCCGCCAGCATTCACTGGGATAGGCATCCAGCAGCACCAGCTCACCCACTTCGCGACCGATCTCGTGCAGGCGCACCGCCATCGCCTGGGCCAGGATGCCACCCACCGACCAGCCCAGCAGATGCACCGGCCCCTGCGGTTGCAGTTCGGCGATGCGGCGCACGTAGTCGTTGGCCATCACCTCGATGCTGGACGGCATGGCCTGCTGCGGGTCCAGCGCCGGCGACTGCAGGCCGTAGACCGTGCGCGCAGGCTGCAGCGCACGTGCCAGCGTGCGGTAGTTCCAGGCAATGCCACCGGCCGGGTGCACCACGAACAGCGGCGGCGCGGCGCTTTCCGCCGTGGCCAGTGCAATCACCGGGCCCAGCGCGTGGTCGGCCAGCGCCGGAGGCTCGGGGATGCGTGCGGCCAGCGCGGCGACGGTCGGCTGCGCAAACAGTGCACCCAGACCAAGATCGCAGCGCCAGCGTTGTTCGATGGCCAGCAGCAGGTGCACCGCCGACAGCGAATCGCCGCCCAGGCTGAAGAAATCCGCGTCAACGGCCACCGGCAGCTCGCGGCCCAGCGCGCGTGCAAACAGCTCTGCCAGTTCCTGCTCCAGCGGCGTACGCGGCGCCAGCCCGGCGACCTCCTGTTGTGGCGGCTTCGGCAGCGCCGTGCGGTCCAGCTTGCCGTTGGCCGTTACCGGCCAGTGGTCCACGCCGACGAAGGCCGAGGGCAGCATGTAATCCGGTACGCGCGTGGCCAGATGGCTGCGCAGCACCGCGGCATCCGCGCACGACGAGGGCACGTACGCCACCAGCCGCGCATCGCCCGGCGCGTCGTGGCGCAGCAGCACTTCCACCCGGTCCATGCCCGGCAGTTCGCGCAGCGCGGCCTCGATCTCGCCCAGCTCGATGCGCAGGCCGCGCAGCTTGACCTGGTGGTCGCTGCGGCCGAGGTAGTCCACCGCGCCATCGGCGCGCCAGCGCGCGACGTCGCCGGTGCGGTAGATGCGCTCCCCCGGCAGGAAAGGATCGGCCAGGAAGCGCTCGGCGGTCAGGTCATCGCGGCCCAGGTAGCCACGTGCCAGCTGCACGCCGCCCAGGTACAGGTCACCCGGCACGCCGACCGGCAACGGCTGCATGCGCGCATCCAGCACATACAGGCGGGTATTCCACACCGGGAAGCCGATCGGCACCGGCCGCGAGCGATCCTCGGCGGACGCCGGCCACCAGCTCACATCGACCGCGGCCTCGGTCGGGCCGTACAGGTTGTGCAGTTCCGCCTGCACCCGGCCGTGGAAGCGATCACGCAGCGCGGCGTCCAGCGCCTCGCCACTGGTGAACACCCGCCGCAGCTGCAGGCCCTGCGATGCCGGCGCGGCAAGGAAGGCGTCGAGCATGGACGGCACGAAATGCGCCGTGGTGATGTCATGGCTGCGGATCAGCCGCGCCAGCTCGGTCGGGTCCCGATGCGCCTCCGGGCCGGCCAGCACCAGGGTGGCGCCACACAGCAGCGGCAGGAAGAACTCCCAGACCGACACGTCGAACGTGGCCGGGGTCTTCTGCAGCACGCGGTCATCGGCGGTGAAGCCGTAGTGCTCGCGCATCCACAGCAGGCGATTGACGATGGCGCGGTGCTCGATGACCACGCCCTTGGGCTCACCGGTCGAACCGGAGGTGTAGATGACATAGGCCGCATCGTCCGGCGATGGCTGCGCCCACGGCGCGGCTAAACTCACTGCGGTCCACTGCGTGGGCGCCAGCACCGGCAGCTCGCCCAGCCGTGCCTGTACGCTGGCCTCGGCCAGCACGCAGGCCGGTCGCGCCGAGGCGAGGATGCGCGCCAGGCGTTCATCGGGGTGGGCTAGATCCAGCGGCAGGTAAGCGGCGCCGGCACGCAGCACGGCCACCAGCGCGACCACCAGCTCCAGAGAGCGCGGCAACGCTACCGCGACCACGCTGCCCGGGCCGACGCCCAGCGCGCGCAACTGGGCCGCCAGCGCGAAGCTGCGCGCTTCCAGCGTCCCGTGGTCGAGTGCGGTGTCAGCGAAGACCAGCGCCGTCGCCTGCGGATCACGATCCATGCCCTGCTGCAGCAGCTCCACCAGTGTGGTTTCGGGCAGCGTGTGGGCGGTGGCATTGAACCCATGCACCGTGCGCTGCGCCTCCTCGGGCGTTGCCAAGGGCACGTCGGCGATGGCGGGCGCCTGCAACGCGGCCTCCACGAAATGCAGCAGCCGGGTGGCGTGCGCCTGCACGTCGTCGCGGCTGTACAACGCGGGATTGGCCTCGATCTCCAGATCCAGCAGGGTCTGACCGTCGCCGCGGAAGCCCAGGGTCAGGTCATCCACCGGGCCGGTGCACAGCACCTCCAGCGTGGCCGCAACGCCGGGCAGCGCCAGCGGCCTGTAGAACGGCTGCACATTCACCAACGGGCCGTGCAGGCGCTGCTGCGCACCGACCAGACCGAGGTCACGACGCAGCTGTTCGCCCCGGTAGCGCCCGTGCTTGCGGCCCTGGCTCAATTGCCGGCCGATGCCGCGCACAACGTCTTCGACGCTGCCCTCGCCCGCCGCGACCCGCAGCGGCAGCACGTTCATCACCATGGCCGGCACCCGTGCCGAGGCATTGCCCAGGCGCCCCATGTAGGGCACGCCCAGCACGACTTCCTCGGTCGCGCTCATCCGCCGCAGGTACTCGGCCGACAGCGCGGCCAGCACGTCCGGCCACGGCTGCAGCCAGCGCACCGCGGTCTGCAGCAGCAGGTCACGGAAGGATGCATCGAGCGGCTGCACGAAACGCAGCGCATCGTCGCTGGCCGCTACTGTCCCGGCCAGCCCCGCACCGGCAGGCGCGCCCTGCAGTTGTTCGCGCCACCACTGGCCCGCCAGGCCGCGACGGGGGTCTTCACGATAGGCGGCGTCATCGGCCAGCACCCCAACCAGCGGCGGCAATGGCTCGCCCTCGCGCCGCGCATACAGCGCACACACGCGATCACTGAACAACGCCATGCCATAGCCATCGGCGGCCAAGTGGTGCACGCGCAGGTACCAGACCCAGCGCCGCCCGCCCAGATCGAACAGCACCTGCTGGCTGATGCGGTCTCGGCTGGGATCCACCGGCGCCAGGCGATCGGCCTGCATCGCGGCACGCGCCACCGCAGCGGGGTCCGCTTCGGAAGACACATCGCGCACTGACAACAACGGTACATGGGCGGCGTCGTGCCACTGCAGCGGCTGACCGTCCTCAGCCTCGGCAAAACGCAGCGCGAACGCCTGCGCTTCAGCAGCAGCCTGGTTGGCGGCCGCCACGAACGCGTCGACGTCCAACGCACCCTCGATCCACACGGCATGGGCCGTATTGAACGAAGGATTGTCCGGTGCCAGGCGCTGGGCAAACCACAGGCCCGACTGCGCCTCGGTCAGCGCCCCCGGCGTCGCCAGCCCCGCAGCGTTCATGCCTGCTGCGCCGCCTGCAGCTTCTGCACCACCGCCCACCACTGGCGCAGCGTGCTGTGCTCGGCCAGCTGCGAGAACTCCAGCGGCAGCCCGGTATTGCCCCAGGCCAGGACCAGGCCGAGCATCCGCATCGAATCCAGGTCGAGGTCCATCAGGTTGTCGTCGTCGCCGATGTCGGCCGGCTCGCAGTCGAGCACGCGCGCCACGTCGGCCCGCATGCGCTCAAGGTCGAGCACATCATTGGTCGCGGCCATCAGAGCACCTCCAGCAGCTGCGCGGTGGTCATCGGTACGCCGCTGGTGCGGGCGATCCAGTGCAGCGCCTGGTCATGGTCGCCGCGCGAGAAATCGGCGACCGCATCGGCGGCGATGAAGGCCTCGATGTCACGCTGGAACGCCTCGACCACGGTGGCCGTGCAGCCGATATGCGCATACACGCCGGTCACCAGCAGCTGGTCGCGGCCGCGCACGCGCATCAGGGTTTCCAGGTTGCTGCGCTGGAAGGCGCTGTAACGATGCTTGACCAGCACGTGCTCACCCGCCTGCGGGGCAAGTGGATCGATGATCGGTTCGTGCTCCTCGCTGCGGCGCATGCCCGGGCCCCACAGGTCGGCCTGCAGGCCGCGGTCGCGCCGGTCCTGGTCACCATGCTGGGCGGTGTAGAACACCGGAATGCCGTGTGCACGGCAATGCGCCAGCAGGCGCGCGATGTTGGCCACCGCCGGTTGCAGCGGTTCGGCACCGGCGTCGAACGCCGCCAGGAAATAGCGCTGCATGTCATGCACCAGCAAGGCGATGCGATCACGCTGCGGGCGCCACGGGCCGCGCGGCGCCGGCAGTTCGGCGGCAGTCGGCAAGGGGTATGGGGTAATGCGGGGCAGCGCCATCAGCGCGTTCCTCCTGTCTGTTGCAGATGACGCGCACGCAGCTGCGCGCGCAGTTCACGGCGGCTGATCTTGCCGACCGCCGTGGTGTCGAAACTGTCCACGAACACCACCTGGTCGGGCACCTTGAACGCGGCCAGGCCGCGGCCGCGCATCCAGTTCTTCAATGCAGGCCCCTTGATCGGCTCGCCCTGCTGGATGACGAAGGCGCAGCTGCGCTCGCCCAGGTAGTCATCGGGGATGGACACCACCGCGGCGTCGAACACGGCGGGATGGGCCAGAAGATGGTCCTCGATCTCCTCGGCGGAGATCTTCTCGCCGGCACGGTTGATGTGGTCGCCCGCCCGGCCCTGCACCACCAGGTAGCCGCCCGGCAGCTGCTGCACGCGGTCACCGGTGCGATAGAAGCCGTCGTCGGTGAAGGCGCGCGCGTTGGCCACCTCATCGTTGTGGTACGCACCGATGGTGTAAGGACCACGGGTCAGCAGATGCCCCACCTCGCCTTCGGCCACGGGCTGGTCGTGATCATCGACCACGCGCACCTCGTCATCCGGGCTGATCGGTCGCCCCTGGCAGGCCACGACCAGGTCTTCGGGGTCATCCAGCCGCGTGTAGTTGACCAGGCCTTCGGCCATGCCGAACACCTGCTGCAGGGTGCAGCGCAGGCCATCGATCACCCGCCGCGCCGCTTCCGGCACCAGCTTGGCACCGCCCACCTGCAGCACCTGCAGGCTGGACAGATCGTGCTTGCTGGTTGCTGCGGCCTGCGCCCACAGCAGGGCCAGCGGCGGCACCAGGCCGCAGCAGGTCACCCGTTCGCGGGCGATCAGCGGGAACGCGGCATCCGGGCCGGGGCCGGGGCTGAGCACCACGCGGGCACCGGCATACAGTGCGCCAAAGAAGCCCGGCGAGCTCATCGGGAAGTTGTGCGCCGCCGGCAGCGCGACCAGGTAGACGCTGTCGCGGTCGATGCCGCAGATCGCGTTGCTGGCGCGGAACGAATAGATGTAGTCGTCGTGGGTGCGCGGAATCAGCTTGGACAGCCCGGTGCTGCCACCGGAAATCTGCAGGAAGGCCACCGACTGCGGGTCGGGGTCCGGCGGCAATGCGCTGCTGTCACCCTGCAGGGCATCCAGCGCGATGAACCCGTCCGCCTCGCCATCGATGACCACATGCGCGATGCCCGGCACTTCCGCCTGCAACGCACGCGCCAGTCCGCGGTGGTCGAAGTTTTCATGCACATCGGTGGTGATGTAGGCACTGGCTTCGGCCTTGCGCGCGAAGTGCACCAGCTCGGTAAGGCGATGCGCCGGCAGCACGTACACCGGCACCAAGCCGGCACGGAACAGCCCGCACACCGTGGTGATGAAGCCGGCGGTGTTGCCCAGCTGCACCAGCACGCGGTCACCCGGCTGCAGGCCCTGGCCCAGCAGGCCGGCACCGATTCGGCCGGCCTCGTGCCACAGCTGTGCATAGCTCAGGCGCACGTCACCAGCCACCACCGCGATCTCGTCGGCATACTGCTCTGCCCGCTCACGCAGGAAGGCCGGGAAAGTCTCGCCGCGCCAATGGCCGGCGGCGCGGTAGCGCGCGACCCGATCCTCGGGCCAGACCTGCTGCAGCGGCAGCCGCGGGGAGACAGCGTTGTTCATGGCATGGGCTCGATCAGGGGCGCCGGGTCATGCACACCCAGGGCGTTCAACAAGGCAGTGAATTTCGCGCCGGTCTCGGCCGCTTCGGCCTCCGGCTGCGAGTCGGCAACGATGCCGGCACCGGCGAACAGCCGCAGCTGCGTGCCCTGCAGGCGTGCGCAGCGGATCGCCACGTACCAGTCGCCATCACCCTGCGCATCCAGCCAGCCGACCGCACCTGCATAGAAGCCGCGCGGCACCGGTTCCAGTTCGCGGATGCGCTGCAGTGCGGCCTGGCGTGGCGTCCCGCAGACCGCAGGCGTCGGGTGCAGTTCGGCCAGCAGCGTGGCGGCGGGCGTCGCGGGATCCTTCAGCGTGGCGTGGATGCGCGTGCCGAGGTGCCACATGCTGGCCGTGGCATGCAGCACCGGCTGTGCCTGCGCTTCGACGCGGCAGCACCACGGCGCCAGGCCATCGACGATGGCCTCGACCACGTGGCGGTGTTCGTCATGGTCCTTGCGCGAGGCCAGCAGTGCCTGCGCGACGCGCTGGTCTTCGGCAGGATCACTGCTGCGACGGGCGGAGCCGGCCAACGGATGCGACAGCACCTGCGCGCCGCGCTTGCGCAGCAGCAGTTCCGGCGTTGCGCCGACCAGCCACGCTGGCGCCTGGCCCGGCTCGACCGGCAGCGGCACGGCGTAGGTCGCCACCAAGGGATCGGCGCCGAGGCGTGCCAGCAGCTTGTCCGGTGCCACGGGGAGATCGGTGTGCGCCAACAGGCTGCGCGCCAGCACCACCTTGTGCAGGTTGGCATCGGCCGCACGCATCGCCTGCACGGCCGTGGCCACGGCCGCCGCATAGTCCTGCGCCGTAGGCTGCGGCTGCAGCGCGCCGCGCAGGGCCGGCGCGGCGACATGCTGCGGTCGCAGCCCGGGCAGCACGCGCTCGGGCTGGTACAGCGCATCGTCCGCACGCGGCTCGAACGGCACCGCCCCCACCAGCAGGCCCGGGCCGCCGCGCTGCTGCGCGAAGAAGGCATCCACCCGCTCGGCCAGGCTGGCCAGCGCACCGGTCGGCAGACTGGCGCGGCAACCGCGTGCATGCAGCTGCTGGTCGGCGTGCTGCAGCAGGAACAGCGCGGCTTCGTCGGCGTGGTAGGCAGGCGGCGGCGCAGCCTCCGGCCACGCCCCCTGCATCAGCGAATCGTTCATGCGGTCTCCTTTGCGCGGTGGACCATGGCCAAGCCGCACAGCAGCAACAGCAGCACGCCCACCAGCAGATACGGCAGGCTGGCGCCCGCGCGGTACAACAGCGTGCCCAGCATCGGGCCGGCCACCATGCCCAGCCCCTGCGCGGCGGCAACGGTACCGGCAGCCGCGCCCTGTTCGTGGGGCTGCACCGCATCGGCGGCCAACGCCTGGAACGAGGGGAAGACAAAGCCCATGCCGAACGCCGCAAACGCATACGCCGCTGGCAACTGCCAGGGCTGCTGCACGGCGGCGACCGAGGCGAAGCCGAGCCCGGCGATCAGCGCACCGATCATGATCCAGCGGCGCGGATGCACCTCCAGCTTCATCACCAGCACCTGCGCCAGGATCAGGCCCACGCCTACCGCTGTGAGGGCGATGCCGGCCATGCGTGCGCCGGCCGCGGCATCGAGTGCGAAGCGATCAATGGCGAAGAAGCCCACGGTGATCTGGGCGATGGTCACCGAGACCATGCCGAGGAAGGCCGCCAGCTGCGGCAGGCGCAGGCGGGCATCGAACCGCGACATCGGTGCGCGGGCACGCGCCTGTGCAGCGGCCACCGGCGGCGTAGCCGGCAGGCGCCAGGCGATCAATGCCAGCGAGAGCAGCGGCAGCAGGGCCGCCACGTACAGCGCCATCGGAAGATTGCGATACGCCAGCCACCCAGCAGCGGCCGGCCCCAGCACCATGCCCAGCGCATTGGCGCTGCCCAGCCGCGCCATGAACTGCGCCCGCTGGCCGGCGGGGGCCTGGTCGGCGATGAGGGCGGCGGCGGTGGGCGGCACGGCCGCATAGAACAGGCCGATCAAGCCGCGTGCGCCCACCAGCACCAGCACCGACACCAGCACCGGCGGCACCACCCGCAGGGCAACATCGATGAACACCGCCAGGGCGACGTAAATCACGGTGTAGGCGGCCATGGCCAGCATCAGCACGCGCTTGCGGCCGATACGGTCACTCAGCCGGCCCCAGGGGCGCGCGGCCAGCATCCACAGCACGCCGGCGGCGGTGACGGAGAGACCGGCGTGCCATTCGGACAGGCCGAGCAGGCGCACCACCGGCCCGATCACCGCCACGAACGACATCATCGCCATCGTGCCGATCAGGGCGGCAAGGACCAGGGCCGGCAGACCGGCGACGACGGGACGTGCATGCATGGAACACCAGCCGTTTCAAAGAAGGTGCCGACCCCGGCAGGGGTGAAGGCATCATCAAATGATAACGGCTCGTATTTGCATTTGATACCCATTCGCTCGAACTGCTGGGTAACGCAGCGTCTCAACGAGGGCTGCGCAGCTCCAGCAGGCCGCGACGGCGGAACCACCACTCCAGCGGCAGGGTCACCAGCGGCGGGATGGCCGCCAGCAGCGCCAGCGCACTGGCCCACCACGGCCAGCGCAGGCGGATGGCGGCGAACAGGGTGACCGCGACATAGACCATGAACGCCACGCCATGCAGCGGGCCGAACACTTTGACCAGGGCAACATTGGCGTAAGGGCCGTACTTCAGCCACATGCCGACCAGCAGGCCAGCCCAGGTCAGCGCTTCGATGAAGGCGACCACGGCGAACAGCCGCCCGGTCGGATGCATGGGGTTACGTCGGGTCACGCGCGGCTCCGGCAACAGGATCAAACGCGAATGATACGCAGATGCACGCGCGCCACGGTAGCGCCGGGCCATGCCCGGCGGACACGGAAATCAAACAACGTGTCCACCAAGGTGGACACCTACCGAGGCAATTTCGCCCAACACCTCATCCACCGGCCGCCCGTTGTCGACCAGGTTGAACATCACATGCGCCACGCCCTGCGCATGCACGCGCTGCAGATAGGCCTGCAGCCCATCGCGACCGACCTTCAGGCCCAGCGGCAGCGCTTCCGCCGGTGCCTGCGGATCGGCCTGCAGGTCCAGCAGCATCGACTGCACGAACGGCTTGGTCTCACCGGCGCCCTGCGCCTGCTGCCACAACCCGATGCGACCCTCTTGCGCCGCCTCTTCGCGGTGGTAGGTGGCCCAGCCTTCCGCTTCGCGGGCGATCCACTGCAGGCTCTGCCGCGCCGTGCCGACCACCAGCATCGGAATACGCGCCTGCGCTGCCGGCAGCACATCGAATCCACCGGTGGCGTCGCGCAGCCGCGCCCGTTCGGCCTCGTCCGGCGACAACGCCGCACGCAGCAACGCCCAGCGCTCGCGGAACGTGGCCGCCCTGCCCTCCAGATCTTCACCGAACGCCGCGAATTCTTCCGGCCGATCACCCGAACCCAGGCCCAGCACGAAACGACCGCCACTGATCCGGTCCAGGCTCAACGCGGATTTCGCCACGTGCAGCGGATGCCGCAGCGGCAGCACAATGGCGGCGGTGCCCACTGCAATACGCGTGGTGGCGCCGGCCAGCAGCGCAAGCCAGAGAAAAGGATCATCCACCGCGCTTGCCGTGGCATCGGGCCCCTGCGGCACCATCAGCGGCACATCGCGGGTCCACAGTGCAGCGAAACCAAGATCGTCGGCCAGGCGCGCGATGCGTTGCGCTTCGGCAACGTCGGCAAGGCCGTGTGCAGCGACCGGCGTCATCAGGCCCAGGCTCAGGCCGTGTTGCGGGTACACCCGTGCATGGGCCGCATTGAAGTGGTTCATGCGCCGAGCTTATCGTGTGCGGTGCACCCGCACGTCATCATGGAAGGAACACTGCATGCATCCCATCCGCCCCGCCCGCCCCGACGACCTGGCCGCGATCAGCGCGATCTGCATGGCCGCCTTCCACGAAGCCGTGGCACCGTCGCTCAGCGCACAGGGCGTGGCAACGTTCACCCAGGTGGCCGCCGCCGATGCCTTCGCCGAGCGCCTGCAGGGTGACAACCACATCCTGATCGCCGAGCAGGACGGCGACATCGTCGGTGTGATCGAGCTGAAGGAAGGCCGGCATCTGGCGATGCTGTTCGTCGATCCCGCCTGCCAGGGCCAGGGCATCGGCCATGCCCTGCTGCAGGCCGTGCTGCCACAGCTGCGCGCGCCAGCGATGAGCGTGCGCGCCTCGTTGAATGCCGTACCAACCTACCAGCGCTACGGCTTCGTCATCGATGGCGGGGTCGGCGAGTTCAACGGACTGGTCTACCAGCCGCTGAGCCTCGCCGCCTCCTGAATCGTCGCCGCGCAAACGGTCAGACGAACATGCCGCCCGATGCTTCCACGCGCTGGGCATTGACCCAGCCGGTGGACGGCGACAGCAGTGCCACCACCACCGGACCGATATCGTCGGGCAGGCCCGGGCGACCCAGCGCGGTGATCGACGAGACCATGGCGTTCACCTGCGCGTTGTCACGCACGTGGCCGCCACCGAAATCGGTCTCGATCGCACCCGGTGCCAGCGTGTTGGCGGTGATTCCGCGCGCACCCAGTTCCTTGGCCAGGTAACGGGTGAACACCTCGATGCCGCCCTTCATCATCGCGTAGGCCGAGCTGCCCGGCAGCGAGAAGCGGGCCAGGCCGCTGGACACGTTGAGAATGCGGCCGCCATCGGCGATCAGCGGCAGCAGCGCCTGGGTCAGGAAGTACGGCCCCTTCAGGTGCACGGCCACTGCGTGATCGAACTGCGCCTCGGTGGTCTCGGCGATGGGCGCGTACAGCGCTTCACCGGCGTTGTTGAGCAGGCCCTGCAGGCCAGTGACGCCCCACTGCTGCAGGGCATCGCGCAGCTGGGTGGCGAAGGCCGGGAATGCGGAGCTGTCGGCCACGTCCAGCGGCAGGGCCAGCGCACGGCGGCCCAGCGCCTGCACCTGCTGCACGACCTCGGCGGCGGCGTCGGCCTGCGAGCGGTAGGTGATCACGATATCGGCACCGTCGGCGGCCAGGGCCAGCGCGGCATTGCGGCCGAGGCCGCGGCTGCCACCGGTGATGAGGACGACACGGGAAGAAGTAGTCATGGCGGGCACCTGTCTGGGAGGAAGTGTGGCCAGACTATTGGGATTGCCTGCGCGCATAAATCGCGCGATCCTGATTTTACTGTTCAAGCCAGACGAACAATCCATGGACCGCCTCGACACCCTGCGCGTCTTCCTGCGCGTCACCGAACTGGGCTCGTTCACCCGCGCCGCCGACAGCCTGGGCCTGCCCAAGGCCAGCGTCTCGCAGGCCATTGCCCGACTGGAGGCCGAACTGGGCACCCAGCTGCTGCACCGGACCACCCGCCGCGTGCACCTGACCGCCGACGGCGCGCAGCTGCAGCAACGCGCGCACGACCTGCTGGACGACATGGATGAGCTGCAGAACCTGTTCCGCCACGAGACCAGCGAGCTCAGCGGCCGCCTGCGGGTGGACATGCCCGGCGGCATGGCCCGCAACCTGGTCATTCCGCAGCTGCCCGCCTTCCTCGCCCTGCACCCGGGCATCGAGGTCGAACTGAGCGCCACCGACCGCCGCGTGGACGTGGTGCGCGAAGGCTTCGACTGCGTGCTGCGGGTCGGCACACTGGACGACAGCAGCCTCATTGCACGGCCGCTGGGGCAGATGCGCATCCTCAACGTGGCCAGCCCGGCCTACCTGGCCGCACACGGCACGCCGCGCGAGCTGGCCGACCTCGACCAGCATCTGCTGGTGCACTACGTGGGCACCCTCGGCCAGCGGTCGCCGGGCTTCGAGTACTTCGATGGCCAGCGCTACCAGACCTGGCCGATGCGCGGCGCGCTGACGGTCAACAGTGCTGATGGCTACAGCGCCGCCGCGCTGGCCGGACTGGGCATCATCCAGGTGCCGGAGATGGGCGCACGCGAAGCGCTGCGCGACGGCCGTCTGGTGGAAGTACTGCCGGACTGCCTGGCCGAGCCGATGCCGGTGAACCTGGTCTATGCGCAGCGCCGCCACCTGCCACGGCGGGTCGAGGCATTCATGACCTGGCTGGCCGGCCTGCTGGCAGCGGAAATGCGGTAGTGCCGGCCGCTGGCCGGCAGCTCCGGCGCCGCAGCCCCGGCATATAGCGTCCTGCAAGCCGGTCATAAGCAAACTGCATCAGCACGGGCGGGCGAGCTTCCTACAATGGCCGTTCACCCCCGTTCCTTCGAGATGCTGCCGATGCGCGCTGCCCTTCCCCTGTTGCTGCTGGCCACCGCGCTGAGCGCCTGTTCTCCCGCACAGGCGCCGGTGGCGAGCGCGAAGGCCGCCGAAGCCGCGCCTGCAGCGGGCATTGCCTGGCGCCAGGGCGATGTCGACGATGCCTTCAACGAAGCCGCCGAGACCGGCAAGCCGGTGCTGCTGTACTGGGGCGCGGTGTGGTGCCCGCCGTGCAACCAGCTGAAGGCCGGCCTGTTCAAGGATCCTGCCTTCATCGCGCTGACCGGCAAGTTCGTGCCGGTGTACCTGGATGGCGACGAGGAAGGCGCGCAGGCCTGGGGCGAGCGCTTCGGCGTGCGCGGCTACCCCACCCTGATCGTGCTCGACCCGCAGCGCAACGAGATCACCCGCGTGGCCGGTGGCAACGACGCCGCCGAACTCACCCGCACCCTGACCGTGGCCGCCAGCCGCCGCAGCGCCGTGGCCGAGACCCTGGCCACTGCCCTCTCAACCCCGGCCAAGCTGGGCGCCGAAGACTGGCAAGTGCTGGGCGACTATGGCTGGGAAGTCGATGCGAACCGCCTGGCCGGCCAGCGCAAGGCAGACGAGGTGCTGCGCCAGCTGGCCAAGGCCGCGCCGGACGCCGCCCTGCAGCGTCGCTTCGCCTTGCTGGCCCTGGCCACCGCGGAGAAGCCGACCACGCCGCCGACCGAAGTCCGCGAGCTGCTGCAGGCGGTGCTGGCGCAACCCACCGAAGTGCGTCGCAACCGCGAGCTGCTGGGCTATGCCGGTGCCAACCTGGTGAAGCAGGCCAGCGCGGGCCCGGCCAGCAGCAATCCGCTGGGCCAGCAGCTGCTGGTGGCCCTGGACCGCGCCGACGCCGAGCGCGGCAACCGTGCCGACGATGCGTTGTCGCGCGCACTGACCGAAGTCTCGCTGGCCCGCCAGCAGCAGCCCGAGGGTGCACTGCCTGCTGCGCTGGTGCAGCGGGTGAAGCAGCGGGTGACCGCCGCCGACTCCGCGGCCACGGATGCGCATGCGCGCCAAGCCACCATCAGCAGCGCGGTCTACGCCCTGCGCGAAGTGGGCGATGACGCCGGCGCCGAGTCGCTGCTGCTGGCCGAGCTGAAGCGCAGCGAGCAGCCGTACTACTACATGCCCGAACTGGCCGAACTGGCCGAGAAGCGTGGCGACACCGCCGGTGCGCTGGAGTGGCTGAAGCGCGCTTACGACGGCGCACAGGGCCCGGCCACGCGCGTGCAGTGGGGCGTGCTGTATGTGGAAGGTCTCCTGCGGCTGGCCCCGGACGATGCCCCGCGCATCGAGCAGGCCACCGATGCCTTGATTGCCGAGCTGCAGGCGCAGCCGTCGGGCTACCACCAGCGCACGAAACAGCGTTTCGAGCGACTGGCGGTGCAGTTGAAGGCCTGGGGTGGCAAGCACCAGGGCGCGGAGACGCTGGCGCGGTTGCAGCAGCGGATGCAGCAGGCGTGTGGCGAGCAGATCGACAGCGCGTGCCGCGGTTGGTTGAGCTGAGTTTTGTTTGAAAGCTCTGGCGGGTTGGTGCGATGCCGCGGCGCTTTTGTTGATACGGGCTTGCGGAGGCGGGAGGGGCTGTCCAGGGCACGCCGTGAACCCATCCATGGGGGCTCGTAGGCGCCTTGCTCGTGTGCGCTGTCCTGCGCACACGGCAAGACCGGGGTTGGGCGTCCTGCCCAACCCGCCCAAGGCATGCCTTGGGCCCATGGCGCCTGCGGTCCTGGCCAGCCCCTCCCGCCTCCTCCAGACAGTTTCCTGCGAGCGCGGGCAGCGCATCACCGCGCCGGTGGGGATTCGGGTAGTGCCGCCCGCTGGCCGGAAATCACGAATGTCCGAAATGCCGGCCAGCGGCTGGCGCTACCAATCTGCTTCTGCATTTGCCTTTGAATCCACCTCCGCGCCGGCGCAGGAAACTGTCCACCCACCCGCGCAATCACGGAAATCCAAAAGCGCCATCAGCGCCCGCTTTCCATTCCCCCTTGACCTCAACCAAAGTTGAGGTGCGATAACAGTCCTCCCGAGGCCAACCCCCTGGCCTTCCCCACGGAGACTGTTGCAATGCCCTACTCGCTTCCCGCCCTCCCCTACGCCTACGACGCCCTGGAACCGCACTTCGATGCGCGCACCATGGAGATCCACCACGGCAAGCACCACCAGACCTACATCAACAACCTCAACGCCGCACTGGAACAGGCCGGCATCGCCGACACCCCGGTCGAAACCCTGATCGCCGACCTCGACGCGCTGCCCGAGTCCGTGCGCGGCGCGGTGCGCAACAATGGCGGCGGCCACGCCAACCACAGTTTGTTCTGGACCGTGCTCAGCGCCACCGGCGGCACGCCGGATGCCCGACTCGCCGCTGCCATCGACCGCGATCTCGGCGGTTTCGCGGCCTTCAAGGACGCCTTCAGCAAGGCCGCGCAGACCCGCTTCGGCAGTGGCTGGGCGTGGCTGACCAGCGATCGCGACGGACGCCTGCAGGTCGAAAGCAGCGCCAACCAGGACAGCCCGCTGATGGGCGCGGCGGCCGGCCTGTCCGGCAATACGCCGATCCTCGCCCTGGATGTCTGGGAACACGCTTACTACCTGCACTACCAGAACCGTCGCCCCGACTACATCGGCGCGTTCTTCAACATCATCGACTGGGCCGAAGTCGGCCGTCGCTACCGCCAGGCGCGCGCCTGATGGACGCCGGCGGCAGCGCCTATGCCGGGCCGTGGGCGGGGGTCTTCCCTGCCCCGGCGCCGGCACCCTCGGTGGACCTGTCGCCGCGCGCCCTGCGCCGGCTGCTCGGCCACTACCCGACCGGCGTGGCCATCGTCACTGCACGCGACGCGCAGGGACACCCGCACGGGCTGACCATCAACTCGTTCGTGCCGGTCTCCCTGCAGCCGCCGCTGGTGCTCTGGAACCTGGCCCTGCACGCAAAGAGCCTGCGCGTGTTCCAGCATGCGACCCGCTTCACTCTCAGCGTGCTGGGTGCCGGGCAGGAAGCCCTGGCCAGACGCTTCGCCGATCCGAGCGTGCGTGATCGTTTCGACGGCGTGCCGTTGCTGGAAGGCGAGGAAGACACACCGCCGCGTATCGCCGGTGCGGTCACACACCTCACCTGCAGCCGCCACGCGCAGTGGCCGGTGGGCGACCACCTGCTGCTGGCCGGCCGCATCATCGAGGTGCACGAAACCGGCGGCGCGCCCTTGATGTTCCATCGCGGCCGCTTCCTGCCCGGGCCGCTTGAACTGCTGCATGAGGTACAGCCATGAACATCGAAGCATTGGAGGCCATGCTCGCCAGCGGCAAGGACAGCGCGCTGCTGCGCTTCGGCCTGGGCAAGAGCTGGCTGGACGCAGGCCAGCCCGTGCACGCCGCCACCCACCTGGCACGCTGCGTAGCGCTGGATCCGGAGTATTCGGCGGCGTGGAAGCTGCTCGGCAAGGCGTGGCTGGCCGGTGGCCAGCCGCAGGCGGCGCGCGCGGCATGGCAGCGTGGGCTCAGCGTGGCTGGCAGCAAGGGCGACCAACAGGCGCGCAAGGAGATGCAGGTGTTCCTGCGCCGGCTGGACCGCGCCCCGCAGGACGGCGATCCGCCGGCGGTGCTGGCCAAAGCCAGCTGAAGCCCTCAGCCCGCGTTGGCGGGCGCCGGTGCCGGCATGATGTCCGGCATCGGCAGGCGGCGCGGCTTGCTCGGGAAGGCATGGCGCAGGATGCGCCAGACCACCTGCGCGAACTGGCGCGGCAGCGAGCCGTTGTTGTAGTGCTGGCCGTAGCGGCGGCAGATTTCCTTCACTTCCTTGGCGATGGCCGCATAGCGGTTGGCCGGCAGGTCCGGGTAGAAGTGGTGCTCGATCTGGTGGCTGAGGTTGCCCGACAGCACGTTGATGATGAAGCCGCCGCTGATGTTCGAAGAACCGCGCAGCTGGCGCAGGTACCAGTGGCCGCGCGATTCATTGCGCAGGCATTCCTTCGGGAAGGTTTCCGACTCGGCGGTGAAGTGGCCGCAGAAGATGATCACGTAGGTCCAGACGTTGCGCATACCGTTGGCAACCAGGTTGCCCAGCATCACCGGCAGGAAGAACGGGCCGGCCAGCAGCGGGAAGAACACGTAATCCTTCAGCACCTGGCGGACCATCTTGCGCGCCACCGGACGGGTCTGCAGCCACATCGCACGGCTGCTGATGCGCCCCTTGAACCAGCGGCCCAGGCGCAGGTCCTGCGCGGCCACGCCCCACTGGAACAGCAGCGCGAAGATCGGCGCGATGATCGGCTGCATCAGGTAGAACGGCGACCAGCGCTGTTCCGGGAAGATGCGCAGCAGGCCGTAGCCGATGTCATCGTCCATGCCACGCACGTTGGTGTAGGTATGGTGGCGGAAATTGTGGGTCTTGCGCCAGTTGTCGCCGGTGGCAACGATGTCCCACTCGTAGGTGTTGCCGTTGAGCTTGGGGTCGCCGGTCCAGTCGTACTGGCCGTGCATCACGTTATGGCCCAGCTCCATGTTTTCCAGGATCTTGGCCAGCGCCAACAGCAGGGTGCCGGCGATGCAGGCCGGCCACAGCAGCGGCGCCCAGAACAGCGGCGAGAACGCACCGAGGAACAGCAAACCACGGCCCAGCACGCCCGACCAGCGCACGGCGGCGGCCACGCGGCGGATGTAGCGGGTGTCGGAGGCGCCGAGGCTTCCCAGGATACGGTCACGGATCGCGTCGAGCTCGGCACCGAAGGCGTTCATCTCGGCGGGGCTCAGGGCACGGTCGGAAGCGCGGGTCATGGCAGCAGGTCCTCAGAGATCCAAAGTCAGGTCGGTGGTCGGTGCGCTCACGCAGATCCGCACCGGCTGTGCCGTTTCGGACTGCATTTCACCGGTGCGCAGGTGGCGGGTGGTGCCACTGACGCGGTCGCAGGTGCAGCTGTTGCAGATACCCATGCGGCAGCCGTGCTTGGGCTTGATGCCCTGGGCTTCCAGGCTTTCCAGCAGCGAGCGGCCGCGCGCGACCTTCAGCTGGCGGCCGCTGCGCGCCAGGGTCAGGGCGATCTCACCGGCGCTGTCGGCATCGCTGAGCGGTGCCGGCGGGGTGAAGGCCTCGGCCTGGAAGCCGGCGACCTGGTGCACCAGGCGCTGCCGCGCGGCGGCGACGAAGCCATCCGGGCCACAGGCCAGCACGTGGCGCTGCGCCAGCGGGGTATCGTCGCCGGCCATGGCCAGCGAATGGGTATCGATGCGCGCAGCCGGCACCTCGCCCTCGCGGGTGGTCAGCAGGTGCACGCGCAGGTTCGGGGTGGCCGCAGCCAAGGCCAGCAGTTCATCGCGGAACTGGAAGGCGGCGGCGTTGCGTTCCCAGTAGAACAGGTCCACCGGCGCGGCCAGCGGGCGCTGGCAGGCCTCGCGCAGCAGGCTGCGCATGGGCGTGATGCCGCTGCCGGCGGCCAGCAGCAGCACCGGTGCAGCGGCCGGCATGTGGAAGTCACCAAAGGCCGCATCCAGCCGGAACAGATCGCCCGGCCTGGCATGGTGGACCAGGTGCTGGCTGATGGTGCCGCCGTCGACCGCCTTGACGGTAATGGCCAGCTCGCGGCGGCCCAACGCGGTCGGGCTGTAGCTGCGGCGAAATACGCGCCCTTCAAGCTCCACACCCAGGGTGATGTGCTGGCCGGCGCGCATGCCGGCCCAGTGCCGGTTGCAGCGCAGGACCAGGGTGGCGGCGCCCTCGCCGGCCGGCTCGCGCCGGACCAGGCGGGCCAGGGGCTCGCGCAGGGTCCACAACGGATTCAGCTGGCCCGCCCAGAAATCGAACAACGTCGGCGACAGCCAGCGGTATGGGGAAAACAGGGACGGACGGATCACAGCGCTCATGGGCGCACTATACGGCCGCACATACACCTGTGTATACATGTGTATATTGAACCGGATTGGGTATGATTCAGCCTCGTCCCCCCGGAAGTCCCATGGCCGCCGCCACCGCCCTGACGCCGCCCGAAGATGCCAACAGCCCGGCCCGCCGTACGGTGAGCCGCGAGGACCTGCTGGCCGCCGCGCTGAAACTGATCGGCCCGCACCGCAGCCTGTCCACGCTGAGCCTGCGCGAAGTCGCGCGCGAAGCCGGCATTGCCCCGAACAGTTTCTACCGGCAGTTCCGCGACATGGACGAACTGGCCGTGGCCCTGATCGACGTCGCCGGCCGCTCGCTGCGCACGATCATCGGCGAGGCCCGCCAGCGCGCCACCTCCAGCGCGACCAGCGTGGTGCGCGTGTCGGTGGAAACCTTCATGGAGCAGCTGCGCGCAGACGACAAACTGCTGCACGTGCTGCTGCGCGAAGGCGCGGTGGGCTCGGATGACTTCAAGCACGCGGTCGAACGCGAACTGCACTACTTCGAAGAAGAACTGCAGCACGACCTGGTGCGCCTGGCCGCACTGGACGGCGCCAAGCTCTACAAGCCCGAACTGGTGGCCACCGCCATCACCCGCCTGGTGTTCGCCATGGGCGCCACCGCCATGGACCAGCCGCCGGAGAAAGACCCGGAGCTGGTCGAACAGATTTCCACGATGATCCGCATGATCATCGTCGGCGCCCGCACCCCCGCAGCGTTCCGCCGCGGCAGGTAAGGGCCGGGGTCGGATCCGTTTCCGCAGGAAACGGCTCTGACCCTATGCCGACCGGTAGATCCACGCCATGCGTGGATGAACTCTGTCAGATAGCGAATGAGTTCATCCACGCATGGCGTGGCTCTACTGTGTCGACCAAGGTCGACACCGACCAGATCCGACCCCGTGCCGACCAACGGTCGGCACCCCCCAACAGCAGCCTCATGCCGTTGCGACAGATAGCGGAAAACTGTCGAAGGCGGGGTGGGGGCCGCTTTAGCGGGGGGGGCGC